>NZ_CANMAB010000050.1:0-27621 GCF_947495635.1 uncultured Virgibacillus sp.
ATAATAGCTACTAGAGGAAGCGTAAATCTGAGCATTTAGTGATAAGGACTGAGCGAATTTTGCTCCGTTTTTCTTATTCTAGGAAGCTTTTGTCAACCAATCCTTCTAAATTAGGCTTCTCTTTTAAAAATGCTAATTCATAGGATGAGTTGGAAAATTCTTCAAGAACTTCTGGTTCAATATTGAATGTGAAATCAATTCGTTCCCACGCATTATCAATCACCGTTTTGGATAGATCCTGATCCGTAATTTCTTTTATTTTATTAATCGCTATTGTTTTTGCTTCTTCTGGGTTTTCTTGAATAAATGCTGTTGCCTTTTTATGTCCATCCACAATACGTTGAACAAGTTCTGGGTTATTCTTAATTAAATCCTGAGAGGTTACAAAAACAGCCGCAGGTAACGTATCTCCCCAAGCTACTTCTGGCGTGTCAATTAATACCTTTCCGCTACCTTCGACTTCAATGACTGAAGCCCAGGGTTCAGGTACAGTAGCTACATCAATTTTCCCTGAAGTAAACATACTATGATAGGTCGCCGGTTTACCTGTTACATGTTTCATCTGACCACTTACCCGATCGGATGTTAAATGATATTCTTCTTTCATTTGTGCCTCGAATTGCACATCATGCGTACAGCCAACTCGCGGGGAAATAAATGTCTTACCAGCTAGATCTTCTGGACTTTCTATCTCTGCGTTATTTCTAGCCATTATTACGGTTCCTCCAGTAGATCCAGCTGCGACAATATTAATGTTCGCTCCACTAACAAAATGATTCATAGCTGGACCAGGGCCAACCAATCCACCTTCAATTTCACCTGTTTCCAATGCTGTCATAAATGCTGAACCATCAGGAAAATATTGATAGTTCACTTTTGTTCCACTAGGTAAAGTATCTGCGTATAAATCTTTTTCTTCAGCTACCATTCCTGCAACATGATTAATGTTTGGGAAATAACCAATCGTTATTTCCTCTTGATTACTGTCTGATTGATTATTTGCACATGCTGTTAATAAGCTTGCAAGCAATGAAAATAAGAAAATAAATCCTGTGATTCTTTTCATTTTTTAATCATCCTTTCATCTTAATAATCCCCATCGTTTCATTACAGTATGCTCCAGCTTTGAGAATACGAAATGATCGACAATAGCGCCAATAACTCCAATGATAATGATGATACCTATTACTTGATCCATTCTGGCATAATCTTGAGCGTAGCTTAAGGAGTATCCTAGACCTGGTCCATTACTTAATAATTCTCCAGACATTAATGCACGCCAGCTAAAAGCCCAGGCAAGTCGTATACCTGTCATAAAGTAAGGGATTCCAGCAGGTACCTCTACTCGGTAAAATAACCTTAGTCCTTGCGTTCCCATTGTTTTAGCTGCTCGAATAAGCTGAGGTGAAACATTTTGAATAGCAGACCTTACATTAATAGCCATAACGAAAGTACCACCTAAAACAACTACAAATATAACCGAAAATTCCGTAAATCCAAATAACATAATGGCAAGCGGTACCCATACAATACTTGGAATACTTTGAAGAGCTATCAAATACATACCAGCTGTTTCATCTGCTTGCTTTGATTTTCCGAGAATAACCCCAATAATTGTTCCAAAGAGAATAGCTAATGACATTCCAAAAAGTAAATGTTTAAAGCTAGCTCCTAGAGCCTTTACTAAATCACCACTTGTAAAGCCTTCGTATAAGGCGGTAGCAACGGTAATTGGGGAAGGGAACACAATTGCTTCAAAAATATTTAGAGAATAAATAAATTGCCATATACCTATAACAACAATAAGAAACATAATACGTTTAGCTGCTATGCTGAATTTCATCTGCTAATTCTTCCTTTAACACTTTATTTATTTCCGTTTTCAACAGATTCATAATTTCTTTTTCTAACGTAATTACTTGCTGATTTTCACGATCACGAGGCCTTGGAAAGTCTATGGTAATATCTGAGATAATTCTCCCGGGACGAGTTCCCATTACAATGATACGATCAGATAGTTTGATAGCCTCATGAATACTGTGCGTAACAAATAAAATGGTTTTCTTTGTTTGTTGCCAAATTTCTAATAATTTGTCTTGAAGGATATGACGTGTTTGTTCATCTAGTGCCCCAAATGGTTCATCCATTAGTAACACTTTGGGATTCATTGCTAAAGCACGGGCAATAGCCACACGTTGCTGCATTCCACCGGACAATTCATAAATATAATGATGCTTAAATTTGCTTAACTGTACCAATTTTAAAAAATGGTCGGCTTCGAGTTCTGCCTGCTGCTTATTCATGCTTTTTTTTAACGGAAAGGTTACATTACCTTTAACATCAAGCCATGGGAAGAGAGAGGGTTGCTGAAAGACCATACCTCGGTCGGGTCCTGGCTTTTTTATTTCTCGTTTTTCTAGTGTAATGCTACCTTCTGTCGTATTTTCAAGCCCCGCAACCATGGATAATAAGGTTGATTTTCCACAACCAGATGGCCCAAGAATGGATACAAACTGATTTTCAGCAATCGTTAAATCAATGTCAGAAAAAACTTCAAATGAAGTATGTTTTTGCTTATCGATAAATGTTTTCCCAACGTTTTGTAGTTTGAGTAGCAAGTTGCAACCTCCTATTCATTAAATTCCTATAAGAAAAGTATGATTTGTTTGGATTGCTATCATTATACGCAACCACGAGTAAATACGTCAATTGTTTTTTAGTTTCCTTTCATTTTAGTTAACGATGGTTGGTTTGATTTTTTAGAGGTTAAATTATATAATTATTCAAAACAATTATTATATTAGGAGTTTAATAGTTGAATGATTGGGGTAGACATCGTTAATGTAGGAAGGTTTCCCTTGGAAATCTAGGGATACTTAATTATATACAATCTTATAATAGTAATTTAATAGTAGGAGGAGTGTTACTCATGGAAGATCTTTATCCTTCAAGGCAAAATAACCGACCGGAAATTTTGAAGCGGAAGGATCCTGTTATTTATACAGATCGATCCAAAGATAATCAGGCTCCTATTACAAAAGAACAGCTTGATTCTTATGAAAAAAATGGGTTTTTGCAGATTAAAAACTTCTTCTCAGATAAGGAAGTAGTGGATATGCAGAAAGCCATTTTTGAATTGCAAAAGTCTCATCACAATGTTTCTTCTGACAAAATTATTCGTGAGCCAGAGAGTGATGAGATTCGTTCTATTTTTCACGTGCATCATGATGATAACTACTTTAAGAATATAGCAAATGACAAGCGACTTCTTGACATAGTTGAATATTTATTGGGAAGTGGCGTATATATACATCAATCTCGAATTAATTATAAACCAGGTTTTAAAGGAAAAGAATTTGATTGGCATTCTGATTTTGAAACATGGCATGTTGAGGATGGTATGCCACGGATGCGAGCAATAAGTGTGTCGATTGCGTTATCAGATAATTATAGCTTTAATGGTCCTTTAATGCTGATACCTGGATCCCACAATTTCTATGTTAGCTGTGTAGGGGATACTCCAGAAGATAATTATAAAAAGTCACTTAAAAAACAAAAACTGGGTGTTCCTGATGAAAACAGTCTACGCTGGTTATGTGATAAAGGTGGAGGTATTACTGCCCCAACTGGAAAAGCAGGTGCTGTAACATTATTTGAAAGCAATACAATGCATGGATCATCTAGTAATATGACGCCATATCCACGTAATAACTTATTTATGGTATATAATAGTATTGAGAATCGATTAGTAGAACCATTTTCTGGAGGAAAAGAACGTCCAGAATATATTGCAGTTCGTCAGAATGAATTGAGTTTAAGCGGTTGAAAAGAGGGTAACTAAGGGAAACTTTCCTTAATTAAGTATTCCTAGATGATTAGAAGCTGGCTACAAGTTATGCCTTGTAGTCAGCTTTATTATCTAGGAAATATTATCGTAGGGAGATTCTAGAAGTCTCCTCGTATCTGGCGCAGGAGCTGGACGCGGCTCAACACGCCATTATTTATTCACATGGTCTTATTTTGAACTATGACTATAGGTTTCTACAAGATTTCTCTTAAATGAATCGTCACAGTAAACCATTCAATGGTTGATACCAAATGTAATGATGAGAATTCTATCACAACAGTGGGAAATAGAGGCTATGGATTATGGTGAGATCTATCAACAAGTTCTTTCAAAAAATGAATATTCGTTCACAGAATATATGGTGAAACTCTCCGTAGTTACTTGATGGTATGTAAGCTTAGGGAGAGGATAGAAGGAAATCAAAAAAGATGATTAATTCTATTTCTCATCGGAAAATGGTGGGAAAGATAATCTTTAATTCAAAAATAATTTGGCATAAAAAAGAGAGAACTAGTATTCATCTAGTGCTCCCTTGTATAGCTATAATAAAAAATAAGTTCGCTTATTGTTTAACTGTATTTTTTTTCGTTACTTTTTCAATCCAATCAAAAGGATCTTTTTCTCTACCGTACTGAATTCCAGTTAGTGTATCATAAAGAGCTTTTGAAATTTTTCCTGTCTTACCTTCATTGATATAAAGATCTTTATTCTCCCAACTAAGTTGGCCAATTGGTGAAATAACTGCTGCTGTTCCTGTACCAAAAGCTTCCTCCAACGTTTCATCTAAATAAGCTTGATATAAATCATCGATTGCGAGTTTTTCTTCAATCACCGGTATATTCCAATATTGAAGCATTTGGATAACAGAATTTCGCGTTACTCCTTCTAAAATACTACCATTAAGTGCTGGTGTGTAAACTTTTCCATTAATCTTAAAGAATACATTCATGCTACCAACTTCTTCAATATATTTCTTTTCTAATCCATCTAACCATAGTACCTGAGTAAATCCTTTTTGTGCACATAATTCTTGTGCTTTTAAACTGGCAGCATAATTTCCACCGGTTTTTGCTTCACCCGTACCACCTTTTACTGTCCGAACGTATTGATTTTCTACAGCGATTTTAACGGGATTTATCCCTTCTTTGTAATAGGCCCCTACCGGTGATAGGATAACGATTAATTTGTATTGATGTGATGGAGCCACGCCGATAAATGGTTCCGTAGATATAATGAATGGACGGATATAAAGAGATGTTCCCTCAGCGGTTGGAATCCACTCTTTATCTAAATATACTAGCTGCTTAATCGCCTGCAGAATAAATGCTTCGTCAATCGGAGGAATACATAGCCGATCATTTGACCGATTTAGACGCTGCAGGTTTTTTTCAGGTCGAAACAGATGAATATCGCCTTCTGGCGTATAGTAGGCTTTTAATCCTTCGAAAACGGATTGACCATAATGAAATGTCATTGCGGAAGGATCAATCGTCAAAGGCTCGTAAGGTACAATCCGTGGATCGTGCCAGCCTAATGGTACAGAATAATCCATAATAAACATATGGTCTGTAAATACTCTTCCAAATTCTAGTTGATCGGTTTTCGGTTTTTCTTTTTTCACTGCACTATGGTTTACCTTAACTGTCCATTCTTCCATGTCACTATCCCCTTGCTGTAAAAATTTTAATAACTATATTAGTCTATAATTCTAATAAAAGCAACCCTTAATTTTCAGTTTTTTTTATTTAATTAAAATGTTGTATACTTTTTATAAGGTATGCAAGATGAAAGGGAGATGTATAGATGCGCAAAGCAATTATTTTTGATTTAGACGATACGTTATTATGGGATAAAAAAAGTATAGAAGAATCGTTTAAAGATACTTGTAAACTAGCGAGTAAGGCTAATACCAAAATTGATCCTATCATCCTGGAAGAAAGAGTAAAGGAAAAAGCTCGTAGGTTATATGCTTCCTATCCTACCTATTCTTTTACTAGAATGATTGGTATTAATCCATTCGAGGGATTATGGGGGGATTTTTTTGATAAGGGAGAAGTCTTTGAGCAGCTTCACAAGCTGGCTCCAGATTATCGTAAATCGACTTGGACAGAAGCATTAAGAGAAGTTAGTGTCGATGATCCATACCTTGGTGCTGAGCTAGCTGAAGCTTTTCCAAGGATTAGAAAGGAGAAGGCGTACGTCTATAAGGATACCTTTGATGTGCTTGATCAGTTAGCTAGTGAATTTACATTACTATTATTAACAAACGGTTCTCCAGATTTACAGGAAACAAAGCTAGACTTAACCCCTAGGCTAAGGTCATATTTTGATGCGATTATAATATCTGGAGCATTTGGTAAGGGAAAGCCGGATGCTTCTATATTTCAACATGCATTAGATATACTTGAAGTGGAAAAAGATAAGGTAATCATGGTTGGTGATAATTTAAATACAGATATATTGGGAGCTTCTCGAATTGGCATTGATTCGATCTGGATTAATCGAGAAGATATAGAGAATAATGGATTACCAACTTTCGAAGTAAAGGATTTATCGTCCGTATTAGCTCTAATTCGTAAAGGTGTATAAGAAGGGTAAGCTAGGCTGTCGCGAACGACAGCCTAAGCTTGAGATGTAACAAGCCTCCAAATGATTCTATAAATCTATCGCTGTAGCATCGTGAATTTCATCTACTTCTTCGATGGCTGATAACTCATGTTTTTCAATGTGTCGATCTACAGTCATCACCATAATGGCATCTCCACCAATATCTGCACGGTCTACTTGCATTGTTGCAATATTGATTTGATGTGTAGCAAGTAAGCTTCCCATTTTTCCGATTACCCCAGGTTGATCTTTATGGTGGATAACTAATAAATGACCTTTTGGTGTCACATCTACACTGTAATGGTCAACTTTAACAATTCGGGGACCTAAACCATTTAATAATGTGCCGGAAACACTACGTTTTTCTAATTTTGTTTTGATTTCAACATTTAACAGGTTTGTAAAACCTTTGGTTGATGAGGTCTTATTTTCATGAATAGTTATACCTCGTTTTTCGGCAAGATATAGTGCATTAACATCATTCACATGCTCGCCAAGGTGTCTTGTTAATAATCCTTTTACTGCGTTACGCGTAATGGGAGCTATTTTGGTTTTTGATAGGTCACCGGAGTAGTAAAGGTTAATTTCTTCAACAGCTTCATTTGTTAGGTGAATAAGAAATGTTCCGATTTTCTCAGCAAGATGGAAATAAGGTTCAATCTCACTTAATATTTCTTTTGATAAAGAAGGAAGATTTACTGGATGACGTACGACATCACCAGCCAGAAAACGAATAACGTCTTCACTGACATCGATGGCTACACTTTCTTGTGCCTCAAATGTACTTGCTCCAAGATGGGGGGTTGCTATGACTTCTGGTAATTCCAATAATTTATTATTGTAAAATGGCTCCTCTTCAAATACATCTAATGCTGCTCCAGCCACTTGATTGGATTGAATGGCCTGATAGAGAGCATCCTCATCAATTATTCCACCTCTAGCACAATTAATAATTTGTACACCAGGTTTGACAAGCTTAAAAGCTTCTGCGTTCAATAAGTGACGCGTTTCTTTTAAAAGCGGTGTGTGTATTGTTATAAAATCAGCATCTTTTAATACATCTTCAACTGTGCCATATCGTATATCCATTTTTTCTGCCTTGTCCTCTGTTAAAAATGGATCATATGCAATAATAGTCATGCGTTGACCTTTCGCTCTGTAAGCTACCTCAGCACCTATACGACCAAGTCCTATGATTCCCAGTGTTTTATTCTTTAATTCCGTACCAACATACTTTTTTCGATCCCAATGTTTGTTTTTAAGTGATAAATATGCTTGGGGAATCTTTCTTGAAAGGGCCATTATCATGGCCATCGTATGTTCGGCTGCTGAATTCGTATTACCATTTGGTGCATTGACAACAATAATTCCATATTCAGTAGCCGCATCCAGATCGATGTTATCTACACCCACTCCAGCACGTCCGATAATCTTGAGTTTGTGCGCTTTCATGATTAAGTTTCGCGTAACCTGTGTCTGGCTTCTGACTAATAGGGCATCGTATTCCGCTATCCGATCTTCTAATTGCTCTTGTGACCAGTCAATTGCCATCTCAATGCTGATATGATTTGCTTGATTTAAAGGATATATACCTTCTTTACTTAATGGATCTGAAATTAAAACTTTAAACATTTTATTACCTCCTAAGGGTATCGGACAAAGTTAGATTTTTATCCTAATTAATTCACTAGTAACTAAAATTAACTGACTTCAGTGGATTTTACAGAGATCTCACTCGTGAATTAATTGAATATAGTATGTCAACGGGGAATGACTTTGCAATGACGAATGGTGAACAAACCGAAACTTTACTGAAAGAAATAACTTTATTCTATTTGTTGTTTAAATATACATTTTGCGCAGCACGAACACCTTTTCCTAGCTCAATATTTTTGTTAATCTTTCGCAAACCAATCTCCATTAAACTAATAATTTGTAGGACATCAGCGGGATTGCAATACCCCATATGACCGATACGGAAAATGGCTCCTTTTAAATGCTGTTGTCCCCCAGCGATGGTTAATCCAAATTCTGAACGAAGTACCTTTCTTAGTGCTTCAGCTGAAAAATCGGCAGGTCGAACAGCAGTAACTGTAGGTGACCCATCAGTATCCTTTGTCAGTAAAGGAATATTTAATGCATGAAAAGCATTTCGAGTCATTTCTCCCATGAGCTGATGGCGTTTATAAATAGTGGATAGTCCTTCATCTTCCATTAATGCAATAGCCTGTTTAAGCCCTAATAATAATGAAACAGCAGGTGTAAAAGGACTTGAATTTTCTTCTAACTTATTACGGTATTTTCGCATGTCTAGATAAAAACGAGGTTGCTGGTTATGTTCAATTGCCTCCCAAGCACGTTTACTGGCAGCAACAAAAGCTAGACCAGCCGGAAGCATCATTGCCTTCTGTGACCCAGTCACAACAATGTCCAATCCCCATTCATCCATTTGCGTTTCGGTAGCACCGATACAAGAAACACCATCCACAATAAATAGCGCGTTTGAGTACTGATGGACTACGCTTGCTAAGTCCTTTATGGGGTTTAGCACACCAGTAGATGTTTCACAAAATGTAGCGAATACAGCTTTTACATCTTGATGTTTTTGTAATAAATGTTGTAATTGATCTGGGCTAGCAGCTTCTCCCCATGTGACGTCATAACGATGAACTAAAATGTGATATTCCTCACATATTTTCGTAAACCTATCACCAAATGCACCAGATACAATTACAATTACTTCTTCACCTGGTTCCACAGCGTTTACGACAGCAGTTTCTAGAGCGGCTGTGCCACTTGATGTGAATAGCAATACCTCTTCTTTTGTACCAAAGATTGGCTTCAACTTACCCTTTAAAGCTTCAAGCAACGCCTGCATTTCTTGCCCTCTATGTCCAATCATTGGCTGAGACATAGCTCGTTGAACACTTGGGGGAATAGGGGTGGGCCCAGGTATTCTAAGTATTTGCTGTTCCATTTGCATAATTTACTCCTTTCTAGACAAATTCCGTCTATTTCATTTGTTCTGAAATAATATTTTTCAGCATAGCAGAACTTTATATATTGTCAATCAATTTCCTGTATTTAAAATATTAAATTTGTAAAATGATTCTTTTGGCATGTTCGAACCAATAGCTTCTAAAGATGAAAGATAAAAAAGGTTGCTTTATTTAATTTTCCAATATAGAATATTCTTTAAAATTCTAAAAAAGGATAAAGGAAATCTATCGAATAGATTTTTGGACAAGGAGGGGACAGCGGTGGTTACTTTTGTAGCATCCATCTTGTTATTACTTATTGGTTATTTCGTATACGGAAGGGTGGTTGAACAAATTTTTGGCATTAACGATCAGCGGCCTACTCCTGCATATGCGAATCAGGATGGTTTTGATTACATGCCAATGAGCTGGTGGAAAGCAATTTTAATACAGTTGTTGAATATCGCTGGAACCGGACCGATTTTTGGTGCAGTAATGGGAGCGTTATATGGTCCAGTTGCATTTATTTGGATTGTAATAGGTTGTATATTTGCTGGTGCTGTTCATGACTATATGTCAGGTATGCTATCGCTACGTCAAGGAGGAGCGCAATTTCCATCACTTGTTGGGAAATATTTAGGAAAATATGCTAGAGCATTTATTACGCTTTTATCTATATTATTAATGATATTAGTGGCAGCAGCATTTACTGCTGCGCCCGCACAATTATTGTCACAAATAAGTCCACTTAATTTCTTGACATCTATATTAATTGTGTTTGCGTATTTTCTATTAGCTACCGTTCTACCAATCAATAAAATTATTGGTAAGATATATCCGTTATTTGGTGCCATCCTTATTTTTATGGCTATTTCTATAGGTGTTGGGATATTCTTTTTTGACTATACCGTTCCTAATTTAACGTTGACTAATCTTCATCCTAATGAGCTACCTATCTGGCCGTTATTAATGGTGACAATTTCTTGTGGTGCAATATCAGGATTTCATAGTACACAAAGTCCGATTTTAGCTAGAACCCTTAAAAAAGAAAGCGAAGGAAGAAAAGTTTTTTATGGAGCTATGATAGGAGAGGGGATCATTGCTCTTGTTTGGGCGGCAGCAGGGATGGCGTTTTATAACGGAACAAATGGACTGCAAACTGCTCTTGGGTCAGGTGGCCCGGCAGGTGTTGTCAATGAAATTAGTATTGCTACATTGGGAACATTTGGCGGTATATTAGCAGTGTTGGGTGTAATGATACTGCCAATTACTACAGGAGATACAGCATTACGGTCATCAAGAATGATGTTAGCTGATTTACTAAGGCAGTTATCGAATAAGCAAGTGTTAGGAAAGAGATCGCTTATATTATTGGTTATTCCTGTAGCTATACCTGCATTTTTATTATCCTTAATAGATTACAGTTTTTTATGGCGATATGTGGGTTGGTCAAATCAAGTTGTAGCTACATTTATGCTTTGGACTGGTGCCATGTATTTACTTAAGCATCAGAAGTTTCACTGGATATGTAGCATACCAGCATTATTTATGACTGGAGTAGTAAGTACGTATATATTTTATGCACCTGAGGGATTTCATTTAGAATACAGACTTTCAATGGTTATTGGAACAGTGATTTGGGCTGTTGTATTCATTTGGTTTATTTACCAGCTAGTTAAAAGTAAAACGGCAAATAAAGAAAAAAGGCTTACTAATACTTACGTTGGTTAGATGGGATGAACAGAAACGAGATTCTATATATTTACCAACGATAAAGAATTATCAAAACAACAAATAGAATAGAACGAATAAAAAGCCGAATGGATTCAAATTTCTTAGTTCGGCTTTTTGCTTTAATGAAAATTGCCAATTAATTTCTCGCTTTAGGAAATATTTTGAAAAAAACATTGACAGCATTTGTAAAACGAACTATGATGATCTCTGTAACGGGTTACATATTAAGAATAAACAAAGAAATTACTTACATGAAAGGGTTTAAATAATGGCAACGATAAAAGATGTAGCAAAGCTTGCAAACGTCTCCACGGCAACAGTTTCAAGGGTGCTAAATAATAATGGATATGTAAATAAGGATACAAAAGAACGTGTGACAAGAGCAATTAGGCAATTGGACTATCGACCTAATGATATTGCTAGAAGTTTGTTTAAAGGGAAGTCCAAAATGATTGCGTTATTTGTACCAGACATTATGAATCCGTTTTTTCCAGAGCTAGCTCGTGCAGTAGAAGATATAACAAATAAACATAATTATACATTTGTACTATGTAATACTGATGATGATCTTGAAAAAGAGATAACGTATCTAAATGCATTACAACAGAAGTCAGTTGATGGTTTTATTATTGTTTCAAGTAATTTAAAGGAAGATTATCTTCATAATATGAATGCCCCTGTTGTTGCACTTGATCGGATTGTTAGTAAGCAGTTATCTTCTGTTACGGTTAATAATCGCGAAAGTGCTAGGGAGGCAACGAATTATCTGAAAGCAATTGGCTGTAAACGAATTGCGCATATATGCGGACCGGACTATGCGATGAATACATTGGAACGACTTGGTGGCTATTTAGATATAGTTAAAAAAGAGAAATGGTTTCTATCAAGCTATGTTGTTTCTGGTGAATATAACTATGAAAAAACAATTGCAGTAACGAAAGAATTACTTACTAATCATCCAGAAATTGATGGTATATTTGCAGCAAATGATAAGATGGGAGTAGGAGTAATAAAAGCAGCAGAAGCATTAGGTGTGAAAATACCAGAGGAATTGGCGGTAGTTGGATTCGATGGAATAGCTATGGGGGAGACAACTACCCCTTCGTTAACAACGATGGAGCAGCCGATTTATGATATTGGGGCACAGGCTGCAAAGCTTTTATTGGAGCATATTCATGACTCAAATCGTAGCATTGAGCAAGTCAACCTAAAGACAAAGTTAATAGAGCGTGATTCAACTAGAAAACGGAGGTAAACTGCAAATGACTAATAAACCAATTGTAACCATTATAGGTAGTATTAATATGGATTTAACGATAACTACACAGACGATGCCTATGCAAGGAGAAACGGTGCTTGGAAAGCATTTTTCAACATTTCCAGGTGGTAAAGGTGCGAATCAAGCCGTTGCGGCAGCAAGACTTGGTGCTAATGTTAACATGATTGGAATGGTAGGTGCGGATGCCTTTGGAGATAAACTTTCTAAGCATTTACGGAAAGAGGGTATCAATGATTCGGGCATATCAATTGATAACGAAGCGTCAACTGGGATCGCTAATATTATTTTATCGGAAAATGATAATCGAATTATTGTTGTACCTGGTGCGAATTATAGGCTATCACCGAATATTATAGATCAACATCGTCATTTGATAAAGGAGAGTGATGTTGTTCTTGTACAATTGGAAATTCCAATGGAAACAGTTAACTATACCGTGCAAGTAGCGAAAGAATTTCAGGTTCCAGTTATTTTAAATCCTGCTCCGTATCAAGATTTACCTGATGAGCTGCTAGAATTAGCAACCTATTTTACCCCAAATGAAATAGAAGCAGAAGCATTGAATAGTAATCCATTATTTATGAAGATTCAAGAAAAAATAATCATGACACAAGGAGAGAAAGGTGTCCATTATTTTCTAAATGGGAAGGAGTACCATATTCCAAGTTATCAAGTTGGTGTCAAAGACACAACAGGTGCAGGTGACACATTTAATGGTGCACTTGCTGCCCAACTCGTCCAAGGACATTCTCTTCCTGAAGCAATTAGATTTTCAACTGCAGCTGCAGCATTATCTGTTAGTAAAATTGGTGCACAAGGTGGGATGCCGACGAAGCAAATGGTTGAACAGTTTTTGCAAGAAAGAGGTAGCGTTCAATAAATTTAACGAATCTTTAGTGGAGGTTTTATGGTCTATCGACGGTACGAATTTCATTCGTACAATTGTATCTTTGAAAGTACACAGAGGCGATTTTAGTGTATCTTATCGGGAATTTTCGGATAATTAATCCTCCACTAATCCTTGATGACTCCTGTTAAAGTCTTGAAGTCGGTGTCATCTTACACATAGATGTGAGATGAAAATTGTAAGGATTAACCATTTAACTAGGAGCAGAGTTATTTAATATCAATTGCTGGTACAGCTGTACATAGAGGCTTACCCTCAAATGAGATAGTCTTCGTTTCTAACAGTAGATTACTAGACATAGGCTGGTAGTTGTATTTTCTACAAGTAAGCATACGATTGTAGCACCACATAAGTAGGTATCTTTTTATACCATGGGGGGATGAGAATGAAGGCATCACCAATCATAGAAATGGCTAATATTGATAAGTATTTCGCAGGCAATCCTGTTTTAAAAGCAGTTGATTTTCAAGTGTTACCTGGTGAAATTCATGCACTTATGGGAGAGAATGGGGCAGGCAAGTCTACGCTAGTAAAAATATTAACTGGTATTTATAGACGAGATCAAGGTGTAATAAAATGGAAGAATAAAGAAGTTGTTTTTAAGAATCCGAAACAAGCTGAACAGAACGGAATTATTGTAATTCATCAGGAATTAAATATTATTCCGCATTTAACTGTTTCACAAAATTTGTTTTTAGGAAAAGATATTACATATGGTAAGACAGGTATACTTAATAAAAAAGAAATGCACCAACGTACGAAGCGACGTTTATATGAGTTAGGGGTAACGAACATTCACCCAAATGATATAGCGGGCAATTTATCGATAGGCAAGCAGCAACTGGTGGAGATTGCTCGGGCTTTGGCGGCGAATGCAGAGATGATCATTATGGATGAACCAACCGCAGCCTTAACGGAACGTGAGATAGAACGGTTATTTCATGTAATCCAGAAACTCAAAAATCAAGGTGTTAGTATAATTTATATTTCTCATCGAATGGAAGAAATTTTCGATATATGTGATCGCATTACGGTACTAAGAGATGGTCAAACCATTGGAACAAAATTAATCGCGGATACATCTTTTACTGACATAGTAAGAATGATGGTGGGAAGGGAATTGGGAGATCGTTTTCCTGAAAGAGTAAACGTTCCTGGTAAAGTGATCTTTGAAGTAGAAAATATATCAAAAGAAGACCTGTTTGAAAATATTTCTTTTTCTGTAAGAAAGGGGGAAATTCTTGGAATAGCAGGTTTGATGGGGGCAGGCCGTTCAGAAGTAATGGAAGCTATTTTTGGTTTTAGTAACAAGGACCATGGTGCAATTAGAATAAATGGAAAATTAGTAACAATTAAACATCCAAGAGATGCAATCGAAGCAGGAATTGGTTTTATAACCGAAGACAGAAAATCTAAAGGACTAATCATGCATGCACCGATTAGAGAAAATATTGCATCAGCAAATTTGAAAGCGATATCAACATATGGTGTTATCGTAAATTCAAAGGAAACATTATTAATTGAAGCATTAATAAATAGATTACAAATTCGAGTTATAAGTAGTGAGCAGGAGGCGAAGTCGTTAAGTGGTGGAAATCAGCAAAAAGTTGTTCTAGCAAAATGGTTAGGAATTAACCCAAAGATTTTAATATTAGATGAACCTACTAGGGGGGTGGATATTGGGGCAAAGAAGGAGATCTATAAAATTATCAATGAGCTTACTAAAAGTGGTGTTGCTATCATAATGATTTCATCTGAGCTTCCCGAAATATTAGGTATGAGTGATCGAATTATGGTAATGCATGAAGGGAAAATAGCGACGTTTTTAGATAGGCAGGAAGCGAATCAAGAGAGAATTATGGCAGCTGCGACTGGAGGTGTAAGGCATGACTCAACTTACTAGATTTAGCTTAGCAAAAATCGGCCCTCTATTAGGATTGGTTGTAATCACATTTATCTTAGGTATACTGAGTGATAATTTTTTTACGCTAGATAATATTTTAAACCTTCTTAGACAAGTATCCGTAAATGCACTTATTGCATTTGGCATGACCTTTGTCATCCTAACAGCAGGTATTGATTTGTCTGTAGGTTCTATTTTAGCTTTGGGAAGTGCTTTAACGGCAGGGCTACTGACAAGTGGTATGGATCCGTTATTGGCAGTATGCATGGGCTTAGTTATTGGGCTCATTTTAGGTGCGGTAAATGGCATTATTATTACAAAAGGAAAGGTTGCGCCATTTATTGCCACACTTGCAACAATGACAATATACAGAGGAGCTACGCTTGTATTTACAGATGGTAAGCCGATTACTGGATTATCAGATAGCTTTCTATTTGAAATGATTGGAAAAGGTTATGTGTTTGGAATTCCCTTTCCAGCGATCGTTATGGTCATTATGTTCTTTCTTCTTTATTTTATCCTTCAACAGACCGTGTTTGGTAGACAAGTTTATGCAGTTGGGGGAAATGAAGAAGCTTCTACCTTATCTGGAATAAAAGCAGATCGAGTGAAAATCTGGGTTTATTCGTTGACGGGTATGCTATCTGTCTTAGCTGGAATTATAATTACAAGTCGTTTAAATTCCGCACAGCCAACTGCTGGAAGCATGTATGAGTTAGATGCGATTGCAGCAGTTGTCATTGGAGGTACCAGCTTAGCTGGAGGGAGGGGGAGAATCACTGGAACGTTAATAGGTGCTTTAATAATTGGAGTCATCGATAATGGTTTAAACCTATTACATGTTTCTTCATTTTATCAGCAGATTGTAAAAGGCGTTGTTATTTTATTAGCAGTCTTACTAGACAGGAAGTCACCCTAAATTGGAAAATAGTATTAAATACAACCATTTATAAAAAATTCTAAGAAAAGGTAGGGGAAAAAACTATGATTACTTATTTTAAAAGAATAGGAGTTATTACACTAATACTACTTTTATTAGCAGCTTGTTCAACAGAAGCACCTGGTTCAGCGAATGAAACAGAGGAGAATACGGATAAACAGGGTGAGGAAGGTGTAAAAGTTGGGTTCTCTGTCTCTACATTAAACAATCCATTTTTTGTAACTTTACGTGACGGTGCGAAAGCAGGGGCAAAGGAAGCAGGTTATGAATTGGTCACGGTTGATGCTCAAAATGATCCATCCACTCAACTGAGTGATATTGAGGATTTATTACAGCAGGATATTGATGTATTGTTAGTGAATCCAGTTGATTCGAGTGCTATAGTTTCAGCTATTGAATTAGCAAACGATAAAGAAGTTCCAGTTATTACGGTTGATCGAAGCGCTGAAGGTGGAGAGGTTAAAACACATATTGCTTCTGATAATGTGAAAGGGGGAGAAATGGCAGGAGAGTTTATTGCAGAGCAATTAGGAGAAGCAGGAAATGTTGTTGAATTGGAAGGAATCGCAGGTGCTTCAGCAACTCGTGAACGTGGAGAAGGTTTTCATAATAGGATTGATCAATTAGATAAAGTTGAAATAGCTGCTAGTCAGTCTGCTGATTTTGATCGGACAAAAGGGTTAGCTGTTATGGAGAATATCATTCAAAGTGTAGGCGATTTTGAAGCTGTATTTGCCCATAATGATGAAATGGCATTAGGGGCAGTAGAGGCATTAGCAGCACAGAACTTATTAAAAGATGTTATTGTTGTTGGCTTTGATGCGACGGATGATGCGGTAGCAGCTGTAGAAGAAGGAACAATGGCTGCAACGATCGCCCAACAGCCAGAACTAATTGGTGAGCATGCAATTGAGGCCGTGGAAAAAATAATAAATGGAGAAGAAGTGGAGGCTTTTATCCCTGTCGAGCTACAATTAATAACCAAATAAAAATGTAATTTATCCTATCTACAAGAATTTCATTACAGGGAACTGTACCCCAGCTTGTTAAAGGGGCAGTTCCTATTATAATGGTTTAAAAACCCATGACTATGCCGGTGGGTACTAGTGAGCCTATAGCCATGGAATGGTAAGTATCATACTTCGGTAGTTGTCAAAATTTACGAAAGCTACGCTCACCTTTTCTATTTTTTATACAGCCATTTTTAAGAATTGTCTTTTTGGAACCCGTAGCTCCTATGGGGTTTTTATAGCAAGTATGCTGTGTGAATATTATAATCATATCCCTTTCCAGTATCTTACTTACTATGATCGTTATTTTGAATGAGATGCTTGGCTATCCTTAAACTTTCTCTATAAGCAAATATGGTTTAGAATAATGAAAAGAGGAAAATAATGACTATGCAAGATGATTTAGCTAAGCATATTTGTACAGGAGAGATAAAGTGAGGTAGGAGTAATAGTCATGTATAAAAACTCAGAACGATTTTTGACAGCATTTAACCGAATTGAGAAGTTGCTACGAGCTTTATTAATACATAAAAAAGACGTCGGCTTTTCAAAAGCTGTAAAAATATTAAGAAATTCGAATGCTTTAGTACGGACGTACAGTGATGATTTATTAGAGTTTGCTGAATTAAGAAATGCAATTGTTCATAATAAAATCGACATGACGCATGCAATAGCCGAGCCACACGATACAATTGTTGAACGAATTGAAGAAATAGAGAAAGAACTAAGTGAACCAAAACGTGTAATTCCTCTATTTTCTAGAAGTGTTTATTGTTATCAATTAACGGACCCATTAAATAAGCTGTTAACCATTATTCATGAGAAACAATTGTCAAAATTCCCGGTATATCAGGGAGAGGAATTTAAAGGTCTGCTCACTCAAAAGGGCATTACTAACTGGCTAGCCGGAAGGAAAAATCAGGACAAGCTTAATGGAAGTTGTGCGCTGGAAGAAGTCCTTCCATTTGAAAATCAAGATAACACTCGATTTATTCATCAGGGAACGACAATTTACGAAGCAATTGAAATCTTTAAAGAGCATACAAGTAAAGGAGAGCGACTGGAGGCATTGCTAATTACGAAAAATGGCAAGCCATCGAGCCACCTACTAGGTATTATTACAACATGGGATATATTAGAAATTTCCTAATGTAAGAATTTAATTAGAAAGCGTGATGCAGAAATGGACTTCGTATCTATTGATTTCGAGACAGCGAACGAAAAGCGATCTAGTCCTTGTGCGGTTGGGATTGTCGTTTCGGATGGAGAAAATATTACGGACGAATATTATAGCCTTATTAATCCCATGATGAATTTTCGTTCTATGAATATACAAGTACATGGGATTAGGGAAGATGATGTAATCGATGCTCCGACATTTCCTGAAATATGGTCAACGATTCATCAATATTTATCAAAAAGTGTCGTGATTGCACATAATGCTAGTTTTGATATGAGCGTGATCAGGCATACGCTAGACCATTTTCAACTTACTTACCCTGAAATAAATTATCTTTGTACGGTAGCTATTTCTAAAAGTATGTGGCCCGGTTTATACAATTATAAACTAAATACATTAGCAGAATATCATAAAATAATGTTTAACCACCATAATGCATTAGAAGATGCGAGGGTTGCAGCACGCGTGTTTTTAGAGGCGATAAAGGTAAGTAAGACAAACTCAATGGAGCAGTTTTTAGAACGATGTCACCTACAAACAGGAAAAATCTATGAACGTGGCTATCATGCACCTAAAATGAAAAGATCTCGACAACGTAAGCAGATCTTCATAAAATAAAGACTTTGTTCTTATGAGGCTGAGACAAAAGAATGAAGAAACAAACGAACGATGATTAGTTGAAATTAATTATCGCTCGTTTTTTGATTAGAATCATTCATTTAGCACCTGAAATAAGCGAGACTCCGGCGGGAACAGCACGCGTCCGAAAATCCACTCTAATCAGCCGCTGGCGCTTTTGTTATCCCACGTATAACTGGAAGTAGTGTTTTTCATAACGAACTACTAGTCCGTATAAAAGGGTAAATTGGACTGGTAGTTCGCATATATGTTAGCTTGCTTTTGGTAATTATCTGAATTAAAATAAAAAAAAGAATATTCAGCTAGTGGAACATTCATCATTTTACCATTTGAGGAGTGGGATAATGAGAACACAAACAAATGTGCATGATGGACTAGGGAAAATTATACAGCAGGCGAGAAGAAATACGCTGGGGGATATACTTGCGCGAACCACAGATCGATTCCCAGCTAAAATAGCGATCACTTACAAAGGTAAGGAAGTAACTTATCAGGAATTAGATAATATAGTTAATCAAACAGCTCATGCTTTTATCGCTGATGGTATGAAGAAAGGCGACATGATTACATTAATGTCAAAAAACAGCTTAGACTTTATTGTAGTAAACTTTGCTCTTGCGCGAGTCGGTGCTGTTTTCATTCCAATTAATTATATGCTAGGTAAAGAAGATGTTTCGTATATTCTAGAACATGCAGGATCTATAGGTTTGATTGCTTCAGATGAATATGTAGATTTACTCGATCAGGCTTCAGAGCAATTGCATATTCAATTTAAGTACCAATTGGGTGCTGTTCATGTGATGAGAGAAGGATGGAAAGCATTTAATGAAATAAGGATAGGACAGCCTATATCTAGAGTTGAAAATGAAGTTTATGATGAGGATCTCTGCCATGTGCTTTATACAAGTGGAACAGAATCACGACCAAAGGGTGTTATGCTTACACATAAAAGCATTGTCAGTGAATATGTAAGCTGTATCGTTGATGGGAAAGTGGAAGCAGATGACGTTTTTATTCATGCACTGCCACTCTATCATAGTGCACAGCTTCATGTGTTTTTAGGTCCAAGTATTTATGCAGGCTGTAGCGGCGTGATACTTGATAAAGCTAGCCCTGAAAAAATTTTAAAAACAGTTGAGGAATCAGGGGCAACGCAGCTTTTTTGCCCACCAACTGTTTGGATAGCACTGCTAAGACATCCTGATTTTAATAAGCGTGATTTATCCACATTACAGAAATGCTATTATGGAGCTGCTATTATGCCAAAAGAGATTCTAAGAGAATTATCCGAACGCTTACCTCATGCGAGACTTTGGAATTTATACGGTCAGACAGAGGTAGCTCCCTTAGCAACAGTCTTGCAACCAGAAGACCAACTACGTAAGCTTGGTTCAGCAGGATTACCGTCATTAAATGTACAAACGAAAATAGTTGATGAGAACGATCAAGAAGTGACTCGAGGAGAAATTGGCGAAATTGTTCATCGGACGCCGCATGCAATGGTCGGATATTTGCACGATCCTAATAAAACAAAAGAAGCATTTCGTAATGGCTGGTTCCATAGCGGTGACCTAGGTGTCATGGATGAGGAAGGATATGTAACGATTATTGACCGGAAGAAGGATATGATTAATACTGGGGGCGTAAACGTATCAAGTCGTGAAGTAGAGGAATTGATATATCAATTGGATGGTGTATCAGAGGTCGCTGTTATAAGCTTACCAGATCCGTATTGGATTGAAGCAGTGTCCGCCATAATTGTACCAAAAAAAGATAGCGTTTTAACAAGGGAAATAGTGGAAGCATATTGTAAAGATCGTCTATCTACATTTAAAATTCCAAAATATATTGCATTTACAGAGAACCTACCCAAGAATCCTAGTGGAAAGGTGTTGAAGCGATCTTTACGAGAACAATATCAAGGATGGAGCGAAAATAGTAACGAATAGAAGCATACAATTTGAAAAAAAATGTAACACTATGAATGGAGGTGTTGTAATTGGCTAAAGATAAAGATCAGTATAGTAAACGGCAGGTACAAAGTAGTGTAAATCCACAAGGTTTATCAGAGGATGCTCAAGAACAACGTCCAAAATCTCAATTGGAACAGCGAGCAAAAAAGAAGAATACAAAAATCTAAGAGGTGAGAAAGATCGATCATACGTTAGATTATTTAAGAGAATCGTTATCTAACTATATAAATAATGATACTTGTCGGCAAATCGTTCGAAAGCTCGAACGAGGCAACTATGCAAATGAGTTGGATTTTGTTAAGAGAATAATTGAAGAGGAAATGACTTATTTAAATGATGTATTGGAAAATGAAATTGCTTATGCTAAATCGGTTCAATACGACAGAAGAGTAAAAGAATTGACAGAAGTGTATGAGCAATTATTTTGAAAAATCTGATATAAAATAGGGATAATTTCCCATTGAAAAATAGCGAGATAACATATAAAATGTTATTACAAGCTACATTGTACGTATTAAATTAAGTTTTAACCTCTAATGTAGGAATAGGGAGTTTTATATCGAAATTTAAATGCCGTGCCGTCAAAGAACGGAAGGCAGGACAGTTTCTGCAAACACCCACTTAGCGAAGTGGTGGTTTAAAACTTTTTATGACAAATACGGCAAATGTGGCCTGTTATATTTTATAATTAAACTAGACCAGTCAGTAGAATGAAACTGGTCTTTTGGTATGTCATCACATTCCATGTATGCCGAATCGATTCGCTAGAAGCTGTTGAAAAACAGTTGGGTTTATTTCTTGCTTGTTCTTTATTCCCTGTCTGATTTCTGTAATTGTATCTTTCGTTAATGTAATATGTCCTTCTTCTGTTAATTTCGTTACTAATATGGAACGGTTAAACGGTGATCGTTCATCCTTCGTTATGATTTCTTTCACTTTCGTAAGATATTCTTCATCAACTGCATCAAGCGTGAAGGTATAGCTGGCTTCGATTTTTCCATTGGTTATTTTTTCTAATGCGTAGATGGCTTTATCATCATGCTGTTCGACGATCCGATAGTTACCAGTTCTCGAGGAGATCGTTTCCCCTGTTAACGGAATAGGTTGTAACGCTAAATGTGATCCAAACCCTACATCAACAATGTAGGTTCTCTCATCATACGTTAAAATAGTAGAGATATGTGTACCTTGTAGTCCGTTTTTTGGAACGATAATGGATGCAGCTATCATTTTTACGTTATACCCCACTTCTCGGAGAACATAGTAAAATAATGGATTTAACTCATAGCATAGCCCGCCTCGGGGATTATCTAATAATTTCTGCTGCAACGTATGTTTACTGACTTGGCTTCTCTCATTATTTATGACATCTAAATTCTCAAATGGAATATGTTTAGCAAATTGAAACATAAGAGTGGGTATGTCGTTGAAGCTTATATGAGTACTACCATTGTACTTAATCCGTTTAAAAAATCCGTTAATAAAATGATTCATGCTAAAACTCCTTCGCTCAGTGGTTACTCATCCATCATATATGTTATACAGCAATTATGAAATGATAGTGACTTACCTAGATAAAAAAATACGATACAAGTCGATTTGTCATCCGTATTATCTTTTAATTCACCCATGATGTATGCTAGAAATTGGGAGGGATACTATGACTTTTCAATACGTAAAAATAGATCATGTGCAATTGGCCGCACCTCGTAATTGTGAACAAGAAGCAATTGCATTTTATCACGGCATTCTAGGGTTTCGTATTCTAGAAAAACCAGATACACTTCAGGGAAACGGAGGAGTTTGGTTCCAAGCAGGTGATGTGCAGCTGCATATTGGAATAGACGAAGCATTTTCACCAGCTCGTAAAGCACATCCCGCCATTTCTTTAACGAATTTAGAGGCGTTGAGCAACCACCTTTCAACAAATGGCATACCTGTGATTCATGATAGTCGATTACCTGGGGCAAATCGTTTTTATTTGTCTGATCCATTTGGTAACAGAATTGAATTTCTAGAATGGAAATGATTACCCTATCAAAATTATTGGAATCTTAGTTATATTAGATTAGGGGTTGTTTATTCATAGTCACATGCTATACTAAATACATTCAAATATTCCTATTTTCATATAATAGCAGGAATAAGGCCTGCAAGTTTCTACCGGTTTACCGTAAATAAACCGACTATGAAAAACTACTGGAATGATTAGACTTTGTTCTTTAAACATTGGTCTTATCGTTTTTTCGACATTTTATAGTTCGAGAACCAGTTCCGTTCATGGTCAACACGGAAATGGGTCTCGGACTTTTTTGTAGTCTAGGAAATTATAAAATTTGAGCCTATGGATAAATAGGTGCGTGTGGAGCTGCGTCCCGACCAGCTCCAGTGCCCAGTAACTAGGTGACTTCACGAATTGCCTTAATCTAAGTCATCATCGGCTCGCAAGCACACCGTGATTCCTTTATCTCTGTTAAATCGCTCCAGTTGCTACGTTTCTATTCGGGCGTTTGCGCTTTTGTTCTTTGGCTGGTTTCTATAGGTTTGTTGTGTTTAACGAAGTAAGAATAAGACATATGCGCTAAGCTATGATACACGTAGATTCCTTGAATATACACACATATTTCCTATGTGTCATGTAATCTTGTTCAGTGTGAAGTTTATGATGGGCAGCGTTTGCGTATTCTGGCTACGGACTAACCAACAATAATTTGTACAAAAAGTACCTTTTATTTGAATCTTACACCATTTGCTAGAAAGGAAGATATACATGGACGTTTTAAAGCAAAAAATCTTATCAGAAGGGAAAGTCTTATCAGACACTGTATTAAAGGTTGATTCTTTCTTAAATCATCAAATAGACCCCGTGCTTATGCAGGAAATTGGCAAAGAATTTGCTCAGCGCTTCAAAGGTTTCGATATCACCAAAATTTTAACATTGGAATCCTCTGGGATTGCACCAGCTGTAATGACTGGATTAACACTAGGTGTGCCAGTTGTATTTGCTCGAAAAAGAAAATCATTAACGTTAACGGATCATTTGTATTCGGCAGAAGTATATTCCTTTACGAAAAAAGAATCAAATGAGATTTCGATCTCTCAGGATTTTATTTCAAGTGAAGATACGGTTTTAATCATGGATGATTTCTTGGCAAATGGACAAGCAGTATTTGGTATGATTGATATTTTAAATCAGGCAAAGGCTCGAATTGCTGGAATAGGAATAGTTATAGAAAAAGGTTTCCAAGAAGGCGGCAAAAAAATTCGCCAACAAGGATATCACGTTGAGACTCTCGCAAATATCGCTAAATTATCTGATGGCAACGTGACATTTAAGAAGGAGGAAACGTGCATATGAAGAATGCAGCTCTAGGCTTTCAACACCTGTTAGCTATGTATGCAGGGGCTATTTTAGTTCCGCTTATTGTTGGCGACGCACTTGGACTAACTTCTGAGCAGTTAACCTATCTTGTTGCAATTGATATTTTAATGTGTGGTATTGCAACAATACTACAGGTACTCAATAATCGCTTTTTTGGAATTGGTCTTCCTGTCGTGCTAGGCTGTACGTTTACTGCCGTAGGACCTATGATTGCAATCGGTGGGCAGTTTGGTGTTTCTGCTATTTATGGTGCTATCTTAGTGTCTGGATTAGTCGTGATTTTAATTAGCGGAGTTTTTGGTGGCTTAGTACGTTTCTTCCCGCCAGTGGTTACCGGTTCTGTTGTGACGATTATAGGGATAACACTTATTCCTGTAGCTATAAATAATATGGGAGGTGGAGAAGGAGCAAGTGATTTTGGCTCCTTAGTGAATATTTCCTTATCTTTTGGTACATTATTGTTTATTATTCTTCTATATCGATTCACAAAAGGATTCATTCAATCTATCGCTATTTTATTAGGATTAATCGCGGGAACCATCGTTGCTTCTTTTTTAGGGAAGGTTGATTTACAATCTGTTGCAGAAGCATCCTATTTTCATATGCCTCATCCATTTTATTTTGGTACTCCGACTTTTGAATGGTCAGCCATTCTTACGATGATACTTGTCGCTATTGTCTCATTGGTAGAATCAACAGGAGTTTATTTTGCGTTAGGGGATATGACTGAACGTAAATTAAAAGGGAAAGACCTTGCAAAAGGATATCGAGCGGAAGGATTAGCTATTCTATTAGGGGGTATATTTAATGCTTTCCCATATACTGCTTTTTCACAAAATGTAGGGCTAATGCAAATAACAGGTGTTAAGAAGAAAAACGTCATTATGATTACTGGAACCATGTTAATTATTCTTGGTTTCATCCCAAAAATTGCTGCATTAACGACAATCATTCCATCGGCAGTATTAGGTGGAGCAATGATTGCTATGTTTGGTATGGTAATATCTCAAGGGATTAAAATGCTAGGTTCAGTAATTACCGAGTCATCGGAAAATGCAATGATTATTGCTTGCTCCGTGGGTATGGGATTAGGGGTAACAGTTGTTCCTGAATTATTTGCTAAACTACCAGATAGTATTCAAATCCTAACAAGTAATGGTATTGTAGCTGGAAGTGTAACAGCTATTTTGTTAAATATTCTATTTAACATGATCCCTCATCGAAAAGAAAGCAAAGCAGTTATTTTAAAAGAACAAGAAGCGTAACATCTTCAAAACTACGCCATACTAAAAAAGGTGTACGAAAATGACCGATGAAAGTCCGGCAAGGGGTTTCATTGGTCATTTTTTATTATAGAGTGTAGTCCATATCTCGCGTGAAAATTGGTGTAAGATACTTGTTTTACCGTAGTAATGGTAGCTCACCAGTTCTCCTTTATTGTAAAAAACGAGAAATCTGTTAGAATGGAAGGTACTTTTTCATGTGGAATTCGGCCGTCAACAAGGATGATGCTCAACTAATCCTGCAATTTTAATAGGAAAAGGGGGAATACGGATTGAAGCAGAAAAACATAGAAAATATGGAAGAAATAAATAAATTGCCGATCGTTATTGTGCTTATCACAGGTGCTTTTTTAGCAATTTTAAACCAAACACTGTTAGCGACGGCAATCCCTCATATAATGGAGGACTTAGAATTAACAGAAAATACGGCACAATGGGTTACAACGATTTTTATGTTAGTTAATGGAATTATGATACCCATTACCGCTTTTCTAATCGAAACGTTTACAACGAGGCGTTTATTTATTACAGCAATGAGCACCTTTGCAATCGGCACATTTATATGTGCAATCTCACCAAATTTTTTCATACTTATGACAGGAAGAGTTGTTCAGGCAGCAGGAGCAGGTATTATGATGCCATTAATGATGACAATTTTTCTACTTATCTTCCCTATCGAGAAGAGAGGAACTGCAATGGGTACTGTAGGATTAGTTATTGGTTTCGCTCCTGCATTAGGGCCGGTTGTCTCAGGCTGGCTAGTGGAGCAATTTCCGTGGCGATCTCTATTTTATATTGTATTGCCATTAGCTGTCATTGATGTAATTGTCGCTTATTTTGTAATGAAAAATATAACGAAACGGACCTTTCCTAAGGTTGATATCCTATCTATTATAGTTTCAACGTTAGGATTCGGAGGTATTCTTTATGGATTCAGTAGTGCAGGAAACACTGGCTGGTCAGATAGTGTAGTTATTTTGTCATTGCTGGTAGGAACAATTTCATTAGTTATTTTTATTACTCGGCAGTTTACCTTGGCACAGCCAATATTAGAGTTTCGCGTGTTTAAAAATAAACTATTTACAATCACGATGATTATTGGCATGATTGGTTTTATTGGTTTAATTGCAGCTGAAACGATTCTCCCTATCTATATGCAAAACATGGCTGGGTACTCAGCTTTTGAATCAGGGCTGATGATCTTACCTGGTGCCCTTCTTATGGGAATTATGTCACCAATTAATGGGAGGATCTTTGATCGGTTCGGTGCAAGATATTTGGTTATTATCGGATTATTACTTCTAACCATAACATCCTTTCTATATACGAGACTGACACCAGATACTTCGTTACCTTATTTAACAATTGTTTTTGCCATTCGAATGTTTGGAATATCGATGATCATGATGCCTTCTACTACAGCGGGATTAAATCAACTATCACATCGTTTAATCCCACATGGTTCTGCAATGACAAATACAATGCGTCAAGTAGCTGCTTCCATCGGCACCGCATTGTTAATTACAATAATGACAGCTACCGCATTGAATAGTGGAGAAAGTGCTTCCGCATTAGAACAAATTCATGGGGTAAACATTTCCTTTTATGTAGCTACCGGTTTATCCTTGTTTGGCCTGGTTCTAGCATTCTTTATTAAAGGGACAACACCTGCAGAGGATAGAGCGAAATTAACCACAGAAAGGGAATCCGAAAGGTGAATCTGTCTCATATTAGTGATGAATAACTGGCAGTAATAACCCCACGTTTCACTTTATTGACTTTCTGAGGGGTTAGATAGAAGAAAGGCTTTGATAGTCATTGTTCATGAGAAGTATGATTTTTTAGATATGAGGCTGCCCTTTTGGCGCAGCTTTATTTTTTTAAAAAGTTAAGAAAGTATAAAATCAGTGCAATGACTGCGTTAAGCCAAGTAGTTATTTTGAAATGTTTGATGTATAT
>NZ_CANMAB010000051.1:0-27387 GCF_947495635.1 uncultured Virgibacillus sp.
CGAATACAAACTATCGGATGTGCTCTAGCTATGGCAAACAGGAAAGGACCGGGCTGGTTTTTGCCCGGTTTTTCTTAAATGTATATAAAAGGATGACGATACGAACCGTATAATAGTAATCATTTAAATGGAGTGGGTGGAGGATTTTGAGGTGGATCGTACTTCCGGTAATTAGTATAAAAGTATGTCAATTTCGGGGAATTATGGAAAGAAATTTATTGGTAAAGTCAATGGAATTTGGAAAAAAAGACACCATGAAAACAATTAACGTGGAAGATGAATCGATCGATATAGCTATAGATATAGAAAGTAACTAAAAATTTCAGGGAGCGTAGCCTTGATTATGCTCAATCTATTTAATAGTCAGTTATAGTTTATTCCAAATTGTCTGTTGGCATGGATGACTTTAATTACGCTATAGACTTAATGGAATACAAGAAATGCCATGGAGACTAGTAGCTCCATGGCATTTTTATTACATTATTTATTATAGGCTCCATGCATAACCGGTCCTACATATGCATTCAATTTCCATCCAGAAGTAATTGCTGCTGTTACAAAGTCCTTTGCATCTCTGACAGCATCTTCAACGGATTTTCCTTTAGCCAAATTTGCTGTAATAGCAGCAGCAAATGTGCAACCAGCACCATGATTATAAGTTGTATTAATCTTATCCTTTTCCAAAAGTGTAAAGGAGTTTCCATCATAAAAAAGGTCTAACGCTTTTTCGTAATCAAATGCTTTTCCACCTTTAATAATGACATTTTTAGCACCTAGTTCATGGATTTTTACAGCAGCCTCTTTCATACCATCAACTGTTTTAATCGGTCCTGTTTGTGCAAGTTGTCCTGCTTCAAATAAATTTGGTGTTGTGACAATTGCATGTGGTAGTAAAAGTTCGCGCATTGCGTCCGTGTTCTCTGGCTGAAGGACCTCGTCATCTCCCTTACATACCATCACAGGATCAAGAATATAATTACGCAGTTGATATTCTTCAATCTTTCTTGCACCTAATTCAATAATATCAACAGAACCTAGCATACCCGTTTTCATAGCATCAACGCCAACGGATAGAATGGTATCCAATTGCTTTTCTACAATATTAACATCAATGGGTGAAACATGGTGGCTCCAACCATCAGGATTCATTGTCACGATTGAGGTAAGTGCTGTCATACCGTAAACATCATGCTCTTGGAATGTCTTCAGATCCGCCTGAATTCCAGCACCACCGCTAGAATCAGAGCCAGCAAGAGTTAAGGTTTTTTTCATTGTCATTTATATCGCCCCAAACTTAAGATTCTTCGTTCTTCTTATAGAATATAACAGAAATTCTGAGAATGAAAGTATTAGATGCTGTAGGAGCGTTATGAACAATTGCATGGATATAAATCATATAGTAATGGTAGCTAGATAAGGTGGTGAAATGAATGAAAACAATTAGTTTATGCATGATAGTAAAGGATGAAGAAGAAATATTAGAACAATGCTTAAGAAGTGTGGAATCGGTCTGTGACGAAATAATTATTCTAGATACTGGATCAAAGGATAATACTAAAGCGATAGCTTCCAGTTATACAAGCAAAGTCTATGATTTTGAATGGATCGAAGACTTCTCAGCTGCACGGAATAAAGCCTTTAGCTATGCAACGAAGGATTTTATCATGTGGTTAGATGCAGATGATATTTTGCTTCCTGAGGATATGGAAAAGTTAAAAGAACTAAAAAAAGAGCTCCATGATGGCATAGATGCAGTTTCCATGTATTATCACACTGCATTTGATGAACAAGGAAATCCTACTTTTAAATATCGAAGAAATCGGCTTGTAAAAAGAAGTAATCAATTTAAATGGTTTGGAGTAGTCCATGAGTATTTACAGGTAGGCGGAAATATTATTCCTTCACAAATAGCTGTAACTCACCGGAAATATGAGAAGAATAATACTTCGAACAAGGGGGATCGCAATTTAAAAATTTATGAAAGGCAATTGGAAAAGGGCAAAGCGTTTACTCCAAGGGATATGTTTTACTATGCTAATGAGCTAAAGGATCACGAGCGAATAGATGAGGCAATTACGTACTATCAGCGCTTCTTAAATACAAAGCAAGGATGGGTGGAGGATGAAATACGTGCATGCATCTATATGGCTGACTGTTTTAAAGCGAAACAGGAGTCAGATAAAGAATTGGAGGCTTTATTACAAACATTAAAATTTGACTTGCCGCGCCCTGAGGTTTCATGTAGGGTAGGGGACCATTTTAAAGAAAACGGATTATTCAAAAAGGCAAATATTTGGTATGCTTTGGCACTTACATTAGAACCTGAAAATGATAGCGGATTTACAAATACAGCATTTTCCACTTGGTATCCTCATTTACAGATGTGCTATTGTAACTGGCAATTAGGGAATAAAAAAGATGCCTATCATAATCATGTCATAACAAAAAAATATAATCCAACCAATTCACAAGTACTTCATAATGAAAAATTCTTTCAGCGCTTAGATAAAGAGGAGTTAAAATAAGCTATGAACTATTGATTCCCTGCATACATTTAACTTGTGTGTAGGGGTTTTTCATCATTTTTGCAATGAAAAATCTCAGTTTGAGGTGTAATTTGTCTACAATAGGGAATTATCTAAATGTAGACAGACATAATTTTGTCTTTGGTTTGTCAATGTTTTGTCATGGTAATCATCTTTTTTCTATATAAGAATAGTTTATACTAGCAGTAAAGTGGATAACAATAACATGCTTAAATCAGTCTAAGGATAAGGATGTATATGAATAGATATTCGCTTGATCAGTACTGAGCAAGTTGAGAGCTTGCATGAATAAAGGAGGAAAAACCGAATTATGATGGATATGGATCCGGTGCTAGTGAGTCGACTTTTAACTTCACTAACACTCGTATTTCACATTATCTTCGCTACTCTTGGTGTCGGAGTACCATTAATGATATCTATTGCTGAATTTATTGGAATTAAAAAGAATGATCCACACTATTCAATGCTAGCACGGCGCTGGACACGCGGATTCGTTATTCCTGTAGCAATTGGTGTTGTAACAGGTACAGCTATAGGACTCCAGCTATCATTGCTTTGGCCGCAATTTATGCAAGTAGCTGGAAATGTTATTAGCTTACCGCTTTTTATGGAAGTATTTGCATTTTTCTTTGAAGCCATCTTTTTAGGAATATACCTTTATACGTGGGATCGATTTAAAAATCCGATGACCCACTGGTGGTTTTCTCTTCCAATTGTAATTGGAGGTGCACTTTCTGCTGTATTTATTACTTCAGTAAATGCATTTATGAATACACCTGAAGGCTTTACGACAGGAGCAGGTGGTTTTGCGGCCATAAATCCAATCGATGCTATGTTTAATCCTGCTATGCCTTCAAAGGTATTTCATGTTTTAACTTCTGCTTATTTGACAGTGGCTGCAATTCTTGCAGCAATCGCTGCATTCAGTATGCTACGGAAGAAAAGAACAGAATATCATAAAAAAGCACTAAAATTAACGGTTACATTAACCTTTCTCTTTTCAATTTTGACAGCAATTGCTGGAGATGTGTCCGCAAAATTTTTGGCAGAGCATCAGCCCGAAAAATTGGCAGCTGCAGAATGGCATTTTGAAACAGAGGAAGGAGCAGATCTTGTCCTGTTTGGTTGGTTAGGTGATGAGAATACACCTGCTGGTGTACTTCGTTTCCCTGGGCTTTTAAGTTTCCTAGCTTATGGGGATTTTCAGAGTGAGGTAACCGGACTTGAAGAATTCCCTGAAGAGGAACGTCCACCTTTATGGATTCACTATATGTTTGACTTTATGGTGGTAATCGGATTCTTCTTATTAGGAGTGTCCTTACTATATATTTTATCGTGGAAAATTAAACGGTGGAATGAACATAATAAATGGATGCTATGGCTACTCGTAGCTAGTGGACCATTAGCGATGCTCGCTATTGAATTCGGTTGGATATTTGCAGAAGAAGGCAGACAGCCGTGGATATTACGGGGTTATATGTTAGTAGAGGATGCGGCAACGACATCTCCATATGTAGGTTTGATGTTTCTACTATTTCTTGGATTATATATCGTATTAGGAGTACTAGGTGTTATTGTATTAAGGAAGCTTTTTAAAAATAATCCGGCTGAAGAAGAACTAGAGAAGAAATACCCGACGATAGAAAAGGGTGATAACACATGAGTTATGAAATAATTGGGATTACCGTATTGTGGATCTTTTTATATGGTTATCTTATTGTTGCATCTGTCGATTTTGGCGCTGGCTTTTTTGCGTATTACGCAAAAATCACAAAAAAAGATCATATTATCAACCAATTGATTTCAAGATATCTGTCCCCTGTCTGGGAAGTAACCAATGTATTCTTTGTTTTTTTCTTTGTGGGCATCGTCGGGTTCTTCCCTGACTCGGCTTACTATTATGGAACTTCACTGTTAGTTCCAGGAAGTATTGCTATAATATTGCTAGCCATACGTGGCTCCTTTTATGCCTTTGAAAATTACGGATCTAAAAAAAGCAATGTGTATATGTTCTTATATGGAGCAACGGGTTTATTAATTCCGGCATCATTATCTACTGCTCTAACGATGTCTGAAGGTGGTTTTATTTTAGAAGAGAATGGTGTTGTTTCTTTAGACTATCTTGCATTATTTACAAGTCCTTATTCATGGAGCGTTGTATTTCTTGCTATTGTATCCGTGCTATTTATTAGCGCAGCGTTTCTAACATTTTATGCAGCAAGGGCGAACGACCAGGCAGCGTTAAAGCTTGTTCGTAAATACGCATTATTCTGGGCTACACCGACCATTATTGCTGCGCTGACTACATTTATTGCTTTAGGTCAGCATAATGAACGTCATTATCAGAATATGTTTGATTTGTGGTGGATGTTCGGTCTATCCGTTGGGTTCTTTATGATTGCCATGTGGTTAATTTATGAAGGAAAACGTTATGGATTAGCATTTATAAGTGTGATGCTGCAATTCTTCTTTGCCTTTTTTGGATATGGTGCTAGTCATCTTCCATATATTTTGGATCCTTATATTACGATTTACGAAAATGCGACGCATGAAGCAACAGGGATTGCATTGATTGTCGTATTTATCTTAGGCTTATTTTTGCTAATTCCTTCGCTAATTTTACTCATGCGCTTATTCTTATTTAATGCAGATTATGTGAAGGGAAAGAAATGAGGAGCTACAAAAGATTCTGTTGAACAGGAGCTAAATAATGCGCGATGTAAAAGAATTTTTAAATAGCAAAAAATTTAGCATGATCTATTTATTGGTGTTTGCTTTCATAACGGGTGGAGCAATTATTGGACAAGCTTATCTACTCGTCAGCATAATCGATGGTGTCTTTCTGGATGATCTAACCTTTCGAGAAATCCTCCCATTATTGGGAGGATTATTCATCATTCTCTTCGTAAGGACTATGTTTACTTACCTGAGCGGTAGGGTCGGTGTTCGACTGGGAGCAAATGCAAAAAGATATTTTCGATATATATTGCTTGCGAATTATACAGAAAACCCTGTTCAGGCTTCACTTAAGGGGCAGGCAGGTCAAAAGGTTAGTGTCACCATGGACGCCACTGATGAGATAGATAGCTATTTTAGTCAATATATCCCTCAAGTGATTCGCTCTTCAATTATTCCAGTTATGATATTAATAGTTGTATTTACCCAGCATGTAAATACTGGTTTAATTATGCTTATTACATTCCCATTTATCCCGTTATTCATGGTTATAATTGGGATGCAAACAAAGAAAAAGTCAGAAGAACAAATGGAGAAATTGGCTGTATTTTCAGGTCGGTTTTTAGACACGCTTCAAGGTCTTGTTACTCTAAAATTATTTGGCAAAGCTAAGCAGCAAAAAGAAGCTATTCAACAAAGCAGTTTAGGGTTTCGGGATGCTACGATGGATATTTTAAAAGTAGCCTTTGCATCATCTTTTATGTTAGAGCTGATTTCTATGTTGGCAATCGGGATCATCGCATTGGAAGTTGCGCTGCAACTAATTATTTTTGATGGAATATCTTTTTTTACGGCATTTTACGTGCTCGTACTAGCTCCTGAATTTTTCACAGCACTACGTGAGCTAGGAACGGCTTTCCATAATGGAAGAAGCAGTATGGGAGCTATAAGAAAAATTGAAGAAGAGTTAGTGGATGGACCAGCTGTTCACTGGGGAGATAAGCCGATTCCGAAAACAGATATCCCAGTAAAACTGGAATTAATAAATGCGGGCTTTCAATATGGAGAAGATCAATTTGCATTAAGACAAATTAATACAAGCTTTTCACCAATAACCAAGAATGCGATTGTTGGTAAAACAGGATCTGGAAAGACGACGCTCTTGCATATGATTGCAGGTATTATCCCAACGCACGGAGGTGGTATAGCTATTGATGGTGTGCCTTTAACTAAATATAAAGAGGAAGACTGGTTTCATAGACTTAGCTATATTTCACAGGATCCATATATTTTTTCGGGGACAATTACAGATAATATTGCTATTGGAAGTAACCATCAACAACCAACAAAACAAGAAATAGAAGAAGCAGCAGAACAGGCAGGTATTTCGGATACAATCGCTTCATTTGAGCATGGCTATGACACAGTAGTAGGAGAAGGTGGAAGAGGCTTGTCTGGGGGAGAAAAGCAACGTCTAGCCTTAGCAAGAGCCTTTTTAAAGCAACCATCTATTGTACTATTTGATGAACCAACCGTTGGATTAGATTTAAAGACAGAACGAATCTTGCAGTCTTCCATTGAAAAGCTTGCGAGAACCGCCACGATTATTACAGTAGCTCATCGATTGCACACGATTAAAGATGCGGATAAGATCCTGTTTCTTGATGATGGAATGCTTATTGCAGAAGGAACACATGAACAATTAGTACAAACGGTTCCCGGATACCGAACAATGGTATCTGTACAACGGGGAGGGAAGGCTGAATGAGAGATCTAGTAATTGTGACCAGGCTTATGATGAAGGAAAAAAGAGATATTCTCCTTTCCATTTTTTTAGGGTTTATTGCTGGTCTAGCTACGGTATTACTGTTCTCGGCTAGCGGATATTTAATTTCAAAAGCAGCATTACAGCCGCCGTTTTATACGTTAATGATTCTGATTGCTTCTGTAAAATTGCTTAGTTTTATTCGAGCGTTCAGTAGATATGGAGAACGGTTTGTTTCCCATCGGGGTACATTTACGATGCTTAGTAATTTGAGAATGACTTTTTATCAAAAATTAGAGCCATTAGCACCGGGTATATTTAATAAGTATCGTAGTGGGGATCTTTTGGCAAGAATTGTTGGGGATGTAGAGAGTCTACAAAATTTCTTCCTGCGTGTGGTCTACCCACCAATTGTTTTAGGGCTCGTGTTTCTTAGCACAATTTTCTTTACATGCTTTTACTCTATCCATATAGCCATTATTCTGTTCATTGGACTATTACTCACAGCAGTTGTAATACCTGCTATTTTTGCTATACGTCAACAAACAATCAACAGCCAAGTACGAGATGAGCGAGCAAAGTTATCAACAGAAGTAACCGAGTTTCTGTATGGATTTCGTGATTTGAAAATTTATCAGCAAATGGATAATAAGCGAAATCAACTTTTAGAGACATCTAATACTTATATCATGGAACAGGAGCATGAGGGGATTAACACCTTGTATAATCAGTCAATTAATAATTTTGTTTCATTACTGGTAACGTGGAGCGTTTTGGCTGTTGGCGCCTATTTGATTGGGCAAGGACAGTTAGATGGTGTGTTATTAGCTATGTTGGTTATGCTTTCTATTACTGTATTTGAAGATGTATCACCCATGGCTGTATTTCCGATTCATTTTAATGATAGTAGACGAGCAGCGAATCGATTATTTTCTATAGTTGAGAAAAAGGATAAAAAAATGGTGGAATCAAGTTTATTTCAGCAAATCGTAACTGCACCTACTATCAACATGAAAGGTGTATCCTATACGTTTTTAAATGAAGGGCGACCAGCTGTACATGAAGTAGATTTGCAGCTTTCAGCTGGTTCCAAAACAGCAATAGTTGGTCCAAGTGGTTCCGGAAAATCAACCATACTACAGCTACTATTAAAGTTGGTCACGACAGATACAGGTAAACTATCCATGAATAATACGAATTTCGACCAGATCCAACAGGAGAGTATCTGGGAGGCTGCAAGTGTCGTTCTCCAAGAAAATCATTTCTTTTATGGTACGATTAGAGATAATCTGCAATTAGCGAATGATGGAGTAACAGAGAATGAGATGCATGCCATGCTTAAGAAAGTTCAATTAGATCATTTTGATTTAGATAGTCATGTATTTGAAAAAGGAGAAAATTTATCTGGCGGAGAGAAACAACGATTAGCAATTGCAAGAGCAATGCTTAAAAGGGGATGTTTTTGGTTGTTGGATGAACCTACTTCTTCACTTGATGCTGTAACAGAGCAGATTGTATATAACCACCTTTTTCAACAAGCAGCAGATGATACAGTTGTTTTGATCAGTCATCGTTTAACTGATATGGAACGTATGGATCAAATCATTGTGATGGATCAAGGACGAGTAGTAGAAAAAGGAACCTTTACGGAGCTAATGGATAAGCGTGGATACTTCTATGAAATGAAAGAATTAGAGAGGAATTTGTTATAGCAGTATCTCGTACTAGTTTCGGATCACCCTTTTGTAATAATGATTAATGAGATGATCCTTTATAGTTTAATATAAAAGGAACCCTCTTTTGAGATAATTCTTCAAAAGGGGGTTCGCAAGAATGAAGTGTGTCGTTATTTTTATACTTTAGCTGCCCAAATTTCTAGTTCTATTTTTATTTCTGGCAAACCTAATTCTGTAATGTACCCGATAGTCATTGCAGGGTAATTGTTACCGAATAATTCTCCCCATTCGGAATACAGGTAATCCCAATCAATTTTTTCAGTTGCCCAAACATTTACTTTTATAATATTATTTGCTTCTAGCTGTTCAGATTCTAGTAATGTTTTAATGTTATGAAATGTATTGTTAATCTGTGCGTTCAAACTTTCTGGGAATGAACCATTCTGATCTACTCCGACCTGTCCGGAGCTTACATAAAGTTCCGAGTTCCTAGGTATTTTGGTTATATGAGTGTAATTACCGACTGGTTCCGGCATGTTTGCTGGATTTTTTCTAGTTATTTTATTTTTCATTTTTATCGACCTCGTCATGTTTATTAGTATCTGCAGTTTTCTCTAAAAGGCATTTAGACACACTCCATCCTAGGAAATGTATCTTAGAAAAAAACAGCAGTAGAGTATCCATATCCTAAAGATAAAAATTCAAGTGATCTTTTCTTCATAATATGCATACTCCTTTCTTTACTGACAAGTTCGATGTTTGCTATATCGTAATCGAAATGTATAATTAATTATTGATCAATCTTCTAAATGAATTTTATCATTTTTTTTCATCACGATCAATGTAAAAAAGCGTTATAGCGACAGTGAGTGTACCTCGTATAAATTTACGGTAGTGTATCCAATAACTCCTTCAATTCGTACCAATCATATAGTCGAATAGCCTCTGTAAAATTCCTATTATAGGACTGATCTTTTAATAGAAGCGTTGTGTCACTATCTAACAATGTCTTAAGGACAGTTGGCTTGTCATCTACGTAGTAATCGAGATTTAATTCGTTAATGATGGTTATTTTTTCATGATCCTTCATTCCATAATAAAAGTTACCATCATCGATAGGGAAATCACGTTCGCTTAACCATTTTTTTGTTCGTTCGCCATGTTGAGAAGGACGGGCGGTAATATAATATATATCATGTCCCTCACGCTTAAGCCATTTTACTGTTTCTAATGCTCCTGGAAAGATAGGACAATCCGTATAATAAATAGATTCTAACGAGCTTCTCCACAATTCTTTTCCTTCTTTATCTGTAAGTCCAAAAGGTTCGTGAATTTCTACCCTGGTTAAACGATAGAATTCCTTAATAGGTACATGTTTATTTAATTTCTCTCTATACAAGTTAAAGGCATGTTCTCGTAAATTAAGTAACGTATCATCAATATCAAATCCAAAGTTCATTATACATCCCTCATATCCCTGTAGGCAGGATATCCCGTCCATTTAAAGTCTTTACCAATCTGTGTTATTTCTATATCCTTCAGTTCAATTGCATGTTCCATCTTGTCTATGCCAGTCCCTTCAAGAAAAGTTGGAGCATGTTTTCCACCGATTAATTTTGGAGCCATATAAATAATCGTTTTATCTACCAATCTATTTTCAATAAAGGAGGCATTGATTACTCCTCCAGCTTCAATTAGTAATGATGATATACCATGTTCCCCTAGATATGTTATGACTTTCCCTGGATCAACAACGGTTGAATCGCCTGTGTTAATAACAGTAACACCAAATCCTTCTAATTCTTTTCGCTTATGTCTATCATGATTTTTGGTTGTAAAAATCCAAGTGTTTGCCTGCTTATCCTGAACAATCTGATAATCTAAAGGAATTCTCAAGGAAGAATCCATAACAATTCTTAGAGGGTTACGACCATTTGGAATCCTTGCTGTTAGCGCGGGATTATCCTTTAATACGGTATTTATTCCTGTAAGAATCGCCATATGTTCGGTTCGTAGTTGATGAACATCCTTCCTGGCTTCTTCAGATGTAATCCATTTACTGCTAAGCGTATGACTAGCAACTTTTCCATCTAAAGTGATTCCAGTTTTCAAAGTAATAAAAGGTCTCTTTTGTACAATATACGTATTAAATACTTCGTTCATTTTAATTGCTTCTGCTTCACGAATACCGATTTCCACTTCGATACCTGCTTTTTTTAAAATAGAAACTCCATTTCCAGAAACAATTGGATTTGGATCTAGGGTTGCAATAACAACCTTTTTAATCCCTGCTTGTACAATTGCTTCGGCACAAGGACCTGTTCGACCATGGTGTGAGCATGGTTCAAGTGTAACATAAATCGTTCCACCCCTTGCCTGCTCTCCAGCCATTCGCAATGCATGAATTTCCGCATGTGGCTCCCCAGCTTGCAAATGCGTGCCTAGGCCAACTATTCGATTATGATTAACAATGACGGACCCCACTAGAGGGTTTGGGTCCGTTTGTCCTTTCGTAGCTCGGGCGTTGTTTAATGCAATATCCATATAAAATTCATGATTAGTCATTGAAGCAATTCCCCTCTGCTTGCAAATGCCCTGACTTTGTCACTTTCGTTTGTAAGTATTTACGGTTGTATTCAGAAACATCACCCCATAATGGGGTTCTCCCTGAGACTGGTAGCCCAGCTTTTTCTAACGCTTCAAGTTTTTTCGGGTTATTTGTAATTAAGGTAACTGATTTGTTACGTAATTTTTTCAAGACTAGAATAGCGTCATCATAATCTCTAGAGTCATTAACAAAACCAAGAGCTTCATTGGCTTCAACGGTATCATAGCCGTTTTCTTGAAGGAGGTAAGCCATTGCTTTACTAAATAAGCCAATTCCTCTTCCTTCATGGTTCGATAAGTAGAATAGTGCGCCTGCACCATTTTCTTTAATTCGCTTCATGGATTCCTTTAATTGAAAGCCACAATCACAGCGTTTGCTTCCAAAAATATCGCCAGTATGACAGATGGAATGCATACGAATTAAGGCATTTTCAGCATTAGCGAAATCCCCATATACTAAAACACTGGATTGTTGGAAGTCAGCCAAATTAGAGGAAGCTAATTTTTTAATGATTTCTTCATAGTCCTCTGTAATTTGATCATAATTTAGCCAGCAATACCACTGGAATACAGTTGTCTCTCCATCTAGATTTACAGGTAGTTGAATTGGTCCAACTAAATATATAGCACGTTCATTCTTTTGTATGAGTTGAATTTTATCCTTCAAAATAGAAAAAACGTCAGATTTAAGCTTTATTTGTTCCATTTTGTAATCTCCTTTCATTTCCACTAAGTATAATGAAAAAAACGGATATCATCAATTTTTCGTTCTTTTAATGTTATCCAGTATATTTGAGAAATTTACTTGGTATAGGAGAACCTAGATCAGATAAACGATACGGAGGTAAAGCACGTCGTTTATTAATATGTTAGACCTGTTACTAACATATAGTATGTACTATATTTTCTTCCGATTGGGATAAAAATAGTATTTTATTAATTTAGAAGGTTCACTTTATTTCTCGTTTACATACATACTGTATGTATGTTAAGGTGTAAAAAATGATATAGGAGGATGTTTATGCGGGTATCGAGTTTTTATCCAGTTATCATGACAGATCAAGTGGAGATAAGTTCCACCTATTACCAAAACTATTTTAATTTTGAGGTGGTGTACGAAGCAGATTGGTATACTAGTTTAAAACGGGTTTCGAATTCACTAACGTATGAATTAGCCATATTAAATGCTACCCACACAACAATTCCAGAGGAATATCGAAAATCTGTACAGGGAATAATTTTAAATTTTGAGGTAGCGGATGTAGATATTATTTATGACAGGCTTATTACTGAGTTAAAACTTCCATTGATACAGGAACTCCGTGACGAAGAATTTGGGCAAAGACATTTTATTACAGAAGACCCAAATGGTATATTAATTGATGTAATAACAGTCGTTCCTCCTTCTGCAGAAGAGACGAAACTGTATAAGCAACAGATATGGAATGAAGAGTGAAAGGATGTTCATACAATTGCTTTAAAATATTCATTTTCCAGTGATTTAGCCAAGCGTCTGACTGATTTGATCAAACCGTACTCCCCATTATTTGAAGAACAGTTATTTATCCCGCATATAACTGGTAGTAAGACCCTCACTTCAACCATTAAATTGAAACCAATATTGGTAATCCATTGAATAATTTATGTTTATTGGAACTTCTGATTAACGATCCTTCTTTATATGTTAGAAAGTCTGTGGCAAATATTAATGATTTAACAAAAGAAAAATAGATGTTATGGATTGGCTTCAAGCTCAAGAAGAAAAGGTAGAAATAAAGCTCATTTTAAGTGGTTTTTATAACATGGATTACGTTTTATTAAGAAAACAAAACGATCAACAGGCTATCATGCTTGTTGAGAAAGAGAAAATACAGATTGAACGGAGAAGGATGGGAGTAAATAACGAATGAGAAGAAATAAAGAAGAAGCAATGAACACAATACACAACTTGATCGAAGTTGGGAGAAAACACTTTACTAAGCATGGATATGAAGGTGCTTCTTTAGAGGAAATTGCAAAGGAAGCAAATCTAACTCGTGGTGCTTTATATCATCACTTTAAAAATAAGCAAGGTCTGTTTGAAGCAGTATTAATTACAGTACAAAAAGAGGTTGCTGATCAAATCGAACGAGATGCTAGAAAAAGTGATGATTTGTGGGAGCAACTATTATTAGGGTGTAAAGCATTTGTAACAGCTGCTGTTGAACTTCAAAATAAACGAATATTACTCATTGATGGTCCGGCAGTTGTAGGTTGGGAAGTTTGGCGATCGATGGATAGACAAAGCTCGATGCGATTGTTACATGAACAGCTTGACCTTATGCAAAGAAGTAATTGCTTCAAGCCAGTTTCAGTGGAAGCGATGACCCACTCTTTATCAGGTGCATTAAATGAATCTGCATTATGGATTGCTCAAATGCCAGAGCACGAGGGTTCGTTGGATGAAATAATGAAAGTAATTTCATATTTCGTTGAGGGATTTAAGCTGCAGTATGGGACTTCGTAAACCTTCTCTTTTTAAGAATATTATTGGAGGTAGTAGGAAAGAATGGATTTCCTTCAGGTTGTCAAAAAACGTTTCTCAAGAATTATTACTGAAATTTAGAAAAGGATCCGTCACTTTTTCCGTAAGAGTAGACGGACCATCCTTTTTATTCTATACGTTTCAAACATCTTTTTCTTTCTAGTTCTCCCGCATATAACTGACAGTAAGTCCCACACTTCAAGTAATAAAGTGGATATTTGGGGGGATAAACAAAACCCCCACTGATTGAAGTTTCACTTTATATGTGAGTATAATCTATTTAGTGCACAGGGCTGCCTTAGCTCTGGCTGCATCTCAAAAAAATCAAGATTCCCCTTTTCCAACAATTCCATAAAACAAGATTTTTACAATATCCTCGGTCATCGGCAGTATTTGTTTATAGATATCCTCACGCTGCATAGCTTCTTTAAATATTTGTAAATACATTAGAAGCGACTCATTTGATAGGTTAGGATCGATAAATCCGTCACGCCTTCCTTCATCAAATAAAGCCATCATTTTAGGCAGTGCCTTTTTTTGATACAACTCTTCAACATAACTAGTTCCAGCTGCATATTCCTTCATAATGACGTCATAGAAATTAGAATGTATATGCTGGGCTGTTTCCTTTTTCGCAAAAATAATCCCCTTTATTTTTTCATGGAAAGGTAAATCGCTGTTAAATAATTCTTCAAATTCCCACCATGCTTTATTTATATAATGTTTAATTACTTCTTGGACAAGGTTATCCTTGCTGCCAAAATAATTATAAATCGTTACCTGAGATACATTTGCTTTTGTAGCTATTTCCTTAATAGCGACTTTTTGTACACCGAAATCCATAAATAAACTTAAGGCCGCCTCTAAAATATGTGATTTTTTTAACTCCCGTCTTCGTTTAAAACCGTCCAACTAATCTCACCTCATTTTAAGTTTAATAAAAAATATGTAATAAAACAATAAATATATTTCATAAGTTATTGCAAAAGAGGTTTTAAATATATATTATGAAATATATAAGTTAAAATATTTCATAATTCGAGAGAAGGGTAAGGGAGGAAGAAGAATGCCTGTATTGAAAACATCGAATTTAACAAAGAAATTTGGTAAGTTTATGGCGCTAGATGGTGTAAATATAGAAGTTAATGAAGGAGAAGTCTACGGATTTATTGGGCCGAATGGAGCTGGGAAGTCAACAACGATTCGCATATTATTAGGAATATTAAAGGCAACGAAAGGCAACGTACAGATTTTTGGGAAGGATGCATGGTCAGAGGCTGTAGAAATCCATAAGCGAATTGCTTATGTTCCAGGTGATGTGAACTTGTGGCCAAACTTAACGGGTGGAGAGGTTATTGATCTGTTTGTTAAACTTCGCGGTGGCAATAATAAAAATCGTAGAGAAGAACTAATTAAGCGGTTTGAATTGGACCCAACTAAAAAATGTCGTACGTATTCAAAAGGGAATAGGCAAAAGGTTGCTTTGGTTGCCGCATTTTCTTCTGATGCAGACTTATATATTTTAGATGAGCCGACATCGGGGCTTGATCCATTAATGGAACAGGTATTTCAATCTTGTATATTAGAAGAAAAGCATGCAGGGAAGAGTGTTCTGCTTTCTAGCCATATTTTATCTGAGGTGGAAAGGCTTTGTGATCGTGTTGGTATTATTCGACAAGGAGAAATTATAGAATCTGGCTCACTAAGTGAAATGCGCCATTTAACACGTACCAATTTGTTAGTTGCTACTAAACAGTCCATTGCTTCCCTTGATGAAGTAAAGGGAGTTCATGCCATTGAAGAGCAAGGGAGTGAAATATCCTTTCAAGTTGATACGGAGGAGTTGGATGCCGTTATTCGTTATATTAGTCAATTTGGCATTGTAAAATTAGAAAGTGCTCCACCGACATTAGAAGATTTATTTATGAGACATTATGAAGGTAAATCGAATATAGGAGCAGGAGGTGCGGTGTAATGGCTGGCCAATTCACAAAAAATACAGGAAGACTGTTACGCTTTCTCCTCCGTCGTGATCGGTTGCGTATCTCTGTCTGGATGCTTTCATTAGTAACTGTAACGTTGATGATTGCCATTTCTTTTACTGATCTATACGCAACAAAGGCAGATCGTCAAGCAATAGCTGAAACAATGTTAAATCCAGCAATGACAGCCATGGTAGGAAAAGGATATGGGTTAGAAGATTATACATTTGGAGCTATGATGGCACATCAGATGCTTTTATTTACAGCGATAACAGTAGCAATTATGAGCATTCTTTTGGTAGCACGACATACTCGAGCAGATGAGGAAGAAGGCCGCATAGAGATGGTCCGTTCCCTTCCGACTGGACGGTTATCTAATTTGCTTGCCACACTTAGTGTAGTTTTTATGACGAATTTTTTACTAGCGCTTATTATTGGCTTTGGTCTAGCATCATTGGGAATAGAAAGTATGGACTTAGCAGGGTCCTTGTTATATGGAGCTGGCTTAGGAGCAGCTGGTTTCTTTTTCACAGCGATAACAGCAGTTTTTGCACAACTGTCCGAAAACTCTCGTGGTGTAATTGGTTTTTCTTTTTTCGTATTAGGAATTTCCTATATGCTACGTGCTATTGGTGACGTTAGTAGTGAAGCATTATCATGGGTCTCACCGTTAGGGTGGATTTTAGGTACACAGGTTTATGTTAATAATTATTGGTGGCCCATTCTATTGACAGTTGGTGTATCGTTTATACTATGTATATTGGCACTTTATTTAAATGCGATAAGGGACTTAGACTCTGGTTTTCTTCCTGCTAAACCAGGAAAGAGGCGTGCATCCTTCTTTTTACAAAGTCCATTCGGATTAATATTTCGACTTCAACGTACTGGCTTAATCGCATGGGCAATTGGTATGTTTGTAATTGGAGCGTCATATGGTTCTGTTCTGGGGGATTTAGATACGTTCTTTGAGGATGTGGAAATGATGAAGCAAATGTTAACCCCAGTGGAGGGATTTTCGCTTACGGAACAGTTTATTACCATGCTGATGAGTGTCCTTGCTATGATGAGTACCATTCCAACGTTAATGGCAATACTAAAGTTAATGGGGGAAGAGAAGAAGGGGCGCACGGAGCATTTATTAAGTCGGGCTATTTCGCGTACTCGTTTAATAGGTAGTTCATGGGTGATAGCGATGCTTGTTTCATTTGGGATGCTTTCATTAGCGGCAATTGGACTATGGTCTTTAGCAACAGCCTCCATTGATGGAGGAATCGATTTAGGAGTTGTTTATCGTGCAGCAATGGTCTATCTACCTGCCATGTGGGTAATGATTGGTTTTACAGTATTGCTTATTGGACTGTTCCCTAATGGGAGTAGTTGGATATGGGGTTACTTAATTTATTCGTTTATTGTAGTTTATTTAGGTAATTTAATGCAATTTCCCGATTGGATGAGCAATCTTTCCCCATTTGGTCATGTACCACAAATACCAGTAGAGGACATGAATATAATGGCCATTTTCATATTGACGGTAATAGCTTTTGCATGCACCACCATTGGTTTTATAGGCTATCAGAAACGGGATATAGAGGGTTAATTAAAAGCCGAAAGATAAAAAAAATGTGGATACGTTGTGTGATGTATCGTTGCCGAAGCCTTCTCCACGGAAAGCGAAGTATCAATAGGAGTATTATCGCAGAAACATGAACATATACTTTTTTCCGCGTCCATTGCCTCAGCTAACTTAGTAAAGAAACATACGTTACCAAGGGATCTTCGGACTCGTGTTGTTCCAGCCGGATAAGGAATGCCTAAGCAGCGATACATTCCACGCAGAAGTTTCACTTTATTCGTGGGTGGACGGTGTATTAATTCCTGTTTTCCTTTATAATAAAAGAATATATGGAATGTATTTATGATAGGGGTCAAGGTAATGGGTAAACAGCGAAACGGGATAAAGCCATTTATATCTTTAATTATATCTACGAATATTCCAAGACTTGCACTTACAATAGGCTTAATCGGAAGTATAATTACTACACTTGTCGGATTGAGTATTCCTTTGCTAACTAGAGAACTAGTGGATGGGTTCTCTATCGAATCAATGAGTATGCTATTGATTGTGGCTATTGGGCTTGTATTTATTTTACAAGCAGTCATTGATGGCATATCAACGTATTTACTTACAGCAGTAGGACAGCGAATTGTTGCTCGTCTAAGGGAACAAATGTGGATGAAGCTGATTCGGATGCCAGTTAGCTATTTTGATAAGACGAATAGTGGAGAATCGGTAAGTCGCGTTGTTAATGATACAGGTATAGTAAAAGATTTGATTTCACAGCATTTTCCACAATTTATTAGTGGATTGATATCTATTATTGGTGCAGTTGCTATTCTACTAATTATGGATTGGAAAATGACACTCATGATGTTAATTGCTGTTCCAATTACCATCTTACTTATGATGCCTTTGGGCAGTAAAATGGCGAAGATTTCCCGTAGTCTACAAGATGAAACAGCAATGTTTACAGGAAATATCCAACAAACTCTAAGTGAGATTCGCTTAATGAAGTCGTCTACTGCTGAATCCTTTGAAGAACAAAAAGGCGTGCAGGGAATCGGCAAATTATTTTCATATGGCTTAAGAGAATCAAAAATATTTGCCCTAATTGGTCCATTAATGTACTTAATTATTATGGCTGTAGTTGTCATTATTATCGGTTATGGTGGGATAAGAGTAGCAAATGGAACGATGTCAACGGGGGCGCTGGTAGCGTTTTTATTATATTTATTTCAAATTATAATGCCTATTACGACATTCGCTATGTTCTTTACTCAATTGCAAAAAGCAAAAGGTGCGACAGAACGGATTATAGATATATTAGATCTACCGGTAGAAGCTGGTCAAAATGGGATTGACAAGCAGATTACACATGAAACGATTCATGTAAACAATGTTACCTTTGCCTATGATGACAACGAGCAGGTGTTAGAGAATATATCTTTCACCGCAAAGCCTGGAGAAATGATAGCTTTTGCGGGTCCTAGTGGAGGAGGAAAGACAACTTTATTTGGGCTATTGGAACGATTTTATCAGCCAACTGAAGGAGAAATAATAATTGGTAATACATCGATTCAGGACTTATCCTTAGAAGCTTGGCGTAGCCAGATCGGATATGTCTCACAGGAAAGTGCAATGATGGCTGGAACGATTAGAGAAAATTTAACCTATGGCCTAAGTAATGCATCAGATATATCGGATGGACAGCTCTGGGCGGTTACTGCGATGGCTTACGCAGATCAGTTTATTGCTGATTTTCCCGAGCAGTTAGATACAAAAGTAGGAGAACGAGGAATAAAACTATCAGGTGGACAGAGGCAACGAATTAATATTGCCCGTGCCTTTTTAAGAGATCCAAAGATATTAATGATGGATGAGGCTACTGCAAGTCTTGATAGCCAATCTGAAAGAATTGTTCAACAGGCTTTAACGCGATTAATGAAGGGACGTACGACTTTTGTTATTGCCCATCGCTTATCAACAATTGTTGATGCAGATAAAATTGTATTCATTGAAAAAGGAAAAATAACTGGCATAGGTAATCATCAGGAGCTTATGGAGCAACATGCCTTATATAGAGAGTTTGCCGAACAGCAATTAGCTGATCGTTAAGCGTGGAGAGCGAAAACATCGCTCTCTTTTTTTATAGTCTAGGAAATTAGAAAATTAGCCCATGTGGGTAAATATGGGCGTGTCTAAGCCGCGTCCAGATCCAGCGCCCAGAAACAGGCGACTTCACGAATCGCCCTAATCTAAGTCATCATCTACAAGCAAACTCACCCTGATTCCTTTATCTTGGTTGACTCGCTCCAGTCGCTACGCTTCTAATCTGGCGTTTGTTCTTTTGTTCTAAGATTGCTATGTTTTGGCTATCTGAACCAGCATAGATTTAAAAATGCTATGTGCGAGAGTATGGTGAAAAGTTAAACGCTACTACTGCGAAGATTACAAAATACGATGTAGTCAAGCAATTTCAATCTTTGAGTACATTATATATCTAAATTATGAAAAAATTCCAGGTAATATATTGCATGTTAGAGAAAAAAATAGTATGATTAACACCATTGATATATTGCATATAGATGGAAGGCATTTACATTAAAATTTGCTTCTAGGAGAGGACATATATATGAGGGAAAAATTATCATTTTCAAACTATGCCGCCATAGGTGTAATGTTATTTGCATTATTCTTTGGAGCTGGTAATTTAATATTTCCTGCTCAGCTTGGACAACTTGCTGGAGCTAATGTTTGGCAAGCGGTCATCGGGTTTTTAATAACTGGAGTAGGTTTACCATTATTAGGTATATTAGCTATGAGCTTTTCTGGTAGCAAAAATCTTCAGGATTTGGCCGGTAGAATTCATCCTATCTATGGTGTTATGTTTACCGCACTATTATATCTAACGATAGGACCATTTTTTGCAGCACCAAGAACTGGAACGGTAGCATTTGATGTTGGCATTTCACCATTTATCAGCGAGGGATTCCAGCAAGGTGGTTTAATGATTTTTACACTCGTTTTCTTTGCAATAACCCTATTTTTTTCGCTTTATCCTGCAAAAATCGTCGATTATGTTGGTAAGATTTTAGCGCCAGGCATTGTGGTACTACTTGTGATTTTACTTGCTATGGTTATTTTCAAACCAATGGGTTCTTTACAAACTCCTCAGGAGGCATATGCAGATGGTGCCTTTTTGAATGGATTTTTGGAGGGCTATAATACAATGGATGCACTTGCTTCCTTGGTGTTTGGAATTATCGTGATTAAGGCTATTCGTTCATTGGGAATTACATCTAAACGAGAAATATTGAGAGCTACGGCCAGGTCTGGTTCTGTTGCTATTGTTTTATTAGGAGCGATATATGTTGGAATTGCTTATTTAGGAGCTACAAGTACAGAGATATACGGAATATTTGATAATGGTGGACCTGTATTGAGTAGTGCATCAACACATTATTTTGGAACATTTGGATTGATTCTATTAGCGCTTGTTATTACATTAGCTTGTTTAACGACAAGCATTGGGTTAACAACTGCTTGTTCAGAATATTTTCATTCATTATTTCCAAGGATAAGCTATAAAAAGTTTGTTGTATTCTTTGCAGTGATAACTTTTGTAATAGCTAATTTTGGTCTTACTAATATTATTACTTATTCCATACCTGTACTGATGTTCCTATATCCATTAGCGATCGTCTTAATGTTATTAGCATTCTTGTCACCTTTGTTTTACCATGGAAGATCTGTCTACATTTCGGTAATTGCAGTAACATTTTTAATCAGTAGCATTGATGGACTAAAATCGCTCTGTGAATCATTAGGTATTCCTTACTTTAACTGGATGATTCCCATTGTTTCGTTCTACGAAACAGTTTTGCCGTTATATAATGAAGGTCTTGGCTGGCTAATCCCAGCATGTATAGTCCTAATTATTACAGGCATTGTTCTTCGATTGCAAAAAGCATCTACTGTTCAGGCATAATCGAAAAAATAAAGTATGATTAAGAGACGGAGACAAATGTAATGAAGAAACAATAAAGAACGAAAGGATAATTAATTTAAAATAATTATCCTTTCGTTTTTTGATTAGGATAATTAATATAGCATCTGAAATATGTGAGACTCCTTGAAAAAGAAGAGCGCTTTATCTGCGTGCTATGTATCGCTGCCAAAGTCCTCCTTATCCACAGCACGAGCCCGAATCCACTTGGTAACGTGTTTTCCTTTACCAAGTGAGCTTAGTCCGTGCTCGCGGAAAGCCAGTGTATGTTCATGATGCGGGGGTGATACTCCTATTAATAAACGTGATTATTCGTATTTTGAGTAAAGAAGTTGTGTTTAGTCCCAGCCCCTTTTCAATAATTTATTCCTCATATAACCGGCAGTAAGCCCCTCACTTCAAGCAATAAAGTGAAACCAATATTGGGAAGTGGGGGATCAACTGCCAGTAAATGTCCAATTGGTTTAAAGGTCTTTATATCATATCCTCGTGGTACTAACAATCCGTGAGAGATAATAAAATGCCCACGGATTGAAGTTTCACATTATTTTAGTGCTTGAAATTCTTGTATCGTACGTAACCAATTTTCTTTCATAATTGGAGCAAGAGCCTCATTATTTCCTTCTTTCATAAGGTTAATAATCTGGCTATGTTCTTCTATGGATTGTTCAGTTAAAATGATGGAGTTATGGAAGAATAAGCGTCTTACATGGGCTTGTAAGTTAGCAATAATGTTGTGGATATAGGGATTATTTGCAGCATCAACGATAACTTGATGAAATTCTTCGTCAATTTTTAAAGCGGCATAATAATTCTCTGAGCGAATAGCTTTCGTAAATCGGTCATTAATTTCTTCCAATACAGCTGTTATATCATCCGTTAAATTATCAATAGCTAATTCAGCTGACAAGGCCTGTAGTACAGCTAATGGTGGAAGTAAATCATTCATAGATTCTTTTTCCACTTCTGTTACTTGCGTTGCTTTTCCAGGAAACATCTTTACAAATCCCTGTACTTCTAAAAGTTGTAGAGACTCTCTAACCGGAGTCCTACTCACGCCTAATGCTTTAGCAAGTTCAGAATCATTAAGTTTTTCTCCAGGTTGTAATGTACCATCAATAATCCACTGTTGAATCTGATTAAAAGCACTTTCCTTTGCGGATTGCCTTACTGGCCTGGAATGATCTGAAGGTATTGGCATTATCTGCTCCCCCTCTACAATTATTTTTAGTATACTAAACAGTATACAATAAATTATTAATTATGGAAATATGCAATATATCACTAAGATTTTTAAACGTTGTGGAGGGATTTATTTTGATTAACTATGAAGATATAGTTTCTCAGGAGCTAGAAGCTTGGCGAAGGAAAATGTATGCTAAACCTAACTTATTTAATCAGCTTTCTAAGAAAGCACAGATGAAAATAAATAACTGGATACCTGAAAAGGCGCATCGGATAATTACTGAAAGTATTAAAAATATGGTTAAGGCTACATTAGTAGGCTCACATGTAACTACGAAAAAACCAGAAATGCAAGAAATGAATTTATATCAGCAAGATCAGCTTGTAAAAGAAAAGTTATCCACCTATCGCAAAACAGCAACAGTAGAAGGTGCAGGTACTGGTGCTGGTGGTATTTTTCTTGGTTTTGCGGATTTTCCTTTACTACTGTCTATAAAAATGAAATTCTTATTTGAGGCTGCAACCATATATGGCTTCGATACAAAGGCTTATGAAGAACGATTATTTCTTTTACACATATTCCAATTAGCTTTCTCCAATGAAAAAGAAAGAAAGAAAACGATGTATGTTATTGAAAATTGGGAACATGAAAAGCAACATTTACTGGATATGGATTGGCGAGCATTTCAACAGGAGTATCGTGATTATATAGACTTGGTCAAATTATTACAACTCGTACCTGGCTTTGGCGCTATTATCGGTGCTTATGCCAATTATAATTTACTTGATCATCTCGGGGAGACGGCTATGAATGCGTATCGTCTGCGACTATTAGCTGTACCAGAAGAGTAAAAGTAAAGGGGAGGGTAGAGAAAAATAGGGGGACCCCTGCAAAAACAGCAAGAGCCCGAAGGTCCACGTTACTAAGCGTGGTTAACCGTGTTAATTTGGTTTGTGGAAAGCGTTCCATACTTTTGATTGCGATAAAAAATAACAGGCTTATTTGATATTTACTCTCGGCATTAACTTATGAAAAGCACTTCGTTTAGTTATGCCCTCTAGCAATTAATATGGATCTGCTTCATGTCCTTTTTCGATTGCTTGATCTGGTGCTTTTTCTGCATCTTTATTACCTAACGGATTTTTACTTGTTCCATCATTCATCATGGTTTTGGCCTTTTCCAGACCTTCACGTAAACGGAGGCCATATTCTTCATCTGCATCCTCAGCCAATGCGACCATTTTATCTTGAATACGTTGATCACACATAGAAAGATCATTCACTAAATTAGAAATTAAATCATCCTTTTCCCAGTCTTTGAAGCTACGGAATGTCTCGCCTGCTTGCTTTGTATTGTCATTTCTGTCGATGGATTCACGAACAAGCTTTCCTTTTATCTCAGGGGTGTATTCTTTTCCCGTTTGTTCAGCTTCCTTTAATCCACCTAGTACCGAAGGCTCGTAATTAACATGTGGATTTTGACCAGGTGCTTTGTCATTTTGCTGACGTAATTGTCCACCCTCTTGGTTTGTAGCAACACGCTTTTTTGTTGCATTAATAGGAACCTGTAAATAGTTTGCCCCTACACGATAGCGCTGTGTATCAGAATAGGAGAACGTTCTACCTTGCAGCATTTTATCATCTGAGAAATCAAGTCCATCGACAAGAACTCCGGTACCGAAGGCAGCTTGTTCAACTTCTGTAAAGTAGTTTTCTGGATTTTTATTCAATACCATTTTTCCAACTGGTAACCATGGAAACTTGTCCTCCGGCCATAGTTTTGTATCATCAAGTGGATCGAAATCTAGCTCGGGGTGTTCATCATCGGTCATAATCTGGACGAATAGTTCCCACTCAGGATAATCTCCTTTTTCAATAGCATCGTATAAGTCTTGTGTAGCGTGATTGAAATTGGTAGATTGAATCTCATTTGCTTCTTGCTGTGTTAAGTTTTTAATTCCCTGTTTTGGTTCCCAATGGTACTTAACTAATACCGCTTCGCCCTCTTTGTTAACCCATTTATATGTGTTTACCCCAGAGCCTTGCATCATTCGGTAATTTGCCGGAATGCCCCAAGGTGAGTAAATAAAGGTTACCATATGGAAGCTTTCAGGGGAATTCGCACAAAAGTCGAAGAAGCGTTCACTATCTTGAATATTTGTTACAGGATCTGGTCGAAAGGCATGAATCATATCTGGAAATTTCATTGCGTCACGAATGAAAAAGATCTTAATATTATTTCCGACTAAGTCCCAATTCCCGTCCTCCGTGTAAAATTTTACAGCAAAGCCACGTGGATCACGTACTGTTTCTGGAGAATGTGTACCATGAACAACCGTTGAAAATCTGACAAAGACAGGAGTTTGCTTCCCTTTATCCTGAAAAACCATGGCTCTTGTATATTTGGATATAGGCTCATCACCAGCCATGCCGTATGTCTCAAAATAGCCATGTGCCCCAGCACCACGAGCATGAACTATCCGTTCGGGAACTTTTTCACGGTCAAAGTGACTTATTTTTTCGATGAAATCATAGTTTTCCAGTGTTGCTGGTCCACGATTTCCGACTGTTCGTATGTTTTGATTGTTAGTAACAGGATGCCCCTGCCTCGTTGTTAAGTTATCTTCATTTTCGATATTATTGGCTTTATTTGTATTTTTTTGCTCCATCCGTTTTCTTTTCCACCTTTCTAAAATATAACTAAACTAGAATTTCCATAATTCTGCTATTTTTTAGTTTGCCCACTTATCTAAATATCATTCTTTAATTTCCACAAAGACGGGATAGACAGTTACATGGTAAAATATTAAAAGAGTCTTTGAAAAAGAGAGGATTTTTTTTGTGAAACTAACAGAAGCGAGTAAAACAATGTCTCCAGCATATGACCCATGGGAAGCATATATGGACGTGGAACAGCATGGGGGAATAACATTGTCTAACATTGAATTTACAACAACAACGCTTTGTAATATGCGCTGTGCCCACTGTGCAGTAGGCTATACACTACAAGGGAAGGACCCGGATGCACTACCAATGGAATTGATTGAAAAGCGACTAGATGAAATTCCTCACCTTCGTACACTAAGTATTACTGGTGGAGAGCCGATGATGTCGAAAAAATCTGTTCGTGATTATGTAGTTCCATTGCTTAAATATGCTCATTATCGTGGTGTGAAAACACAAATTAATTCGAATCTGACCTTGCCTTTTAGTCGCTATGAAGAAATCATTCCTTATTTAGATGTCTTACATATTTCACATAACTGGGGTACTGCTGAAGAATTTGCGGAGACTGGATTTGCAAGAATGGAGAGAAAGCCATCAGAGGAAAATCGTAAGAAATATTTCGAACGAATGGTTGAAAATGCTCAGAAATTATCACAAGCAGGTGTCATGGTATCTGCAGAAACGATGCTAAATGGTCGGACATATCCTTACTTAGAAAAAATTCATGACCATGTGCTTGAAATGGGTTGTGCACGACATGAGATACACCCGATGTATCCCGTAGACTTTGCAAGTAATTTAGAAACGTTATCCTTAGAAGAAATGCGGAAGGGTATCGAACGGTTATTAGACCACCGTGATCCTGATACATGGATGTTATTTGGTACCTTGCCTTTTTATCCATGTAGCACGTCCCAAGCGGATTTGAATTTACAGAAGCGTTTATTTAAGGAAAAGAATGTATCGGTGCGAAATGATCCTGATGGTCGTTCTCGTTTGAATGTAAATATTTTTTCGGGTGATGTGATTGTGACTGATTTTGGAGATGAGCCAAAACTAGGGAATATACAAACCACTTCGTTACTTGAAGCTTACGATCGTTGGATGGCTTCAGACACAGCAAAATCGTTAAATTGTCATTGTCCTGCTGTTAAATGTCTTGGTCCAAATATTCTTGTGAAAAATACATATTATCAAGATGTAGACTTTCAACAAAGAAAAGCCACTATTAAACTGTAATTAACATATGAGGGGGACTAGAGGATGGAAGTGTGGGATCTGTATGATAGGAATAGAAATAAGTTGGATGAAAAGCATATACGGGGAGTGCCGATGCCAAAGGATCGTTATCATCTAGTTGTTCATGTATGGATTCAAAATGATAGTGGGGGGCTTTTATTATCAAAGCGACACCCTAACAAGCCATATGGGGGTTATTGGGAGTGCACAGGTGGTTCTGTGATTGCAGGGGAAAACAGCTTACAGGGGGCATATCGAGAGGTAGCTGAGGAACTAGGCTTACAATTAGACGATAAAGCAGCAAAATTACTTCGTAGAGAAGTTAGACAGGTAGATCATTTGGACAATTGGCTGTTTCATAGCAATGTATCTATTGAACAGTTAACTTTTCAACCGGAAGAAGTAATAGATGCTAAATGGGTAGATGAAGAAACATATCGGCGAATGGTTAGGCAGAAAGCAATCGTTCCAACGCTCCATCACTTCTTTGATGAATTAATGGTGAAGTAAAAGCTTAGTATTTCCTAGGAGCTTAAGGGAGCCAAGAAAGTGTTGACAACTAGTTTTATGTATCGTTATAAGGTTAAGTGTGGGATGACTGCCAGTAAATGTCCGATTGGTTCAATGGCCTTTAGGTCATACCCTTGTGGTACTAACCATCCGTGGGATAAACACAACCCCTACGGATGGAAGCTTCCCTTTATCTTTAGTTAGTATAAAAGAATATAGATTGTTTTACATGTGTACGCTTCTATAAATCGGAGCGTTTTTTTCTTAGTCTAGGAAATTATAAAATTTGTGCCTATGGATAAATAGGAGCGCTTGCGCTTTTGTTCAAAGTTAAGAAAGTATAAAATCAGTGCAATGACTGCGTTAAGCCAAGTAGTTATTTTGA
>NZ_CANMAB010000052.1:0-27251 GCF_947495635.1 uncultured Virgibacillus sp.
ATTCCATAATAGCTACTAGAGAAAGCGTAAATCTGAGCATGTAGTGATAAGGACTGAGCGAATTTTGCTCCGTTTTTTTTTCTAGGAAATTATAAAATTTCCCCTATGGATAAATATAGGCTTGTTGGGCTGCATCCAGCTCCAGCGTCCAGTAACTAGGCTACTTCACGAATCGCCCTACGATTAAGTCATCATTGGCTCACAAGCTCACCGTGATTCCTTTATCTCCGTTGAATCGCTCCAGTCGCTACGTTTCTAATCAGGCGTTTCCGCTTTTGTTATTGTATCTGCTACTTTCGAATTATTAAAAAAGTGCATCAAATTCTAAAGAGCTGCAACTTTTTATGAGGCGAATTCGTTATTTAGGGAGGAAGGGGGAGGAATATTGGATATACAAGACTTATATAAGCTTTATATTTTAGATGTTTATCGATATTTATTCTCCCTATGTAAGGATAAGGAATTAGCAGAGGATTTGACTCACGATACATTTATGAAAGCATACATAGCATTAGATAGATCACCGCCAAAGTCCTTTAAAGCATGGCTGTTTAAAATAGCCTACCATCTTTTCATTGATTATATGAGGCACAGTAAAAGAATTGTTTATCAGGAACCAGAATTTTTTTCGAAAATAGCTCACGATCAATCAACAGAATTAGATTTTTTAAAACACTTACATATTAGAGAATTGTACCGAAAGCTTGATCAATTGAAGCCCTTACAGCGGGATGCTATTCTTCTATGTGATATTCAAGGATATTCCTATAAAGAAGCAGCTACTATTCTATCAGTAAAGGAGAACACCTTGAAATCCCATATTTTCCGTGGAAGAGGACGACTTAGACAGCTTTATAAAAAAGGGGAGTGAAGCATGAGCACAGAATGGAAAGAAAAGCTAAAAAAATATTATAATGGTGAGCTGTCAGAGGAGGAAGCTCTGGAAGTAGAGGAGGAATTAGATAGGCTTGATGATTATCAGGAAATACTAGGGAAAGAGATACCATCTGTTGATCAGGAGAATGATCGTGAAGATATACCTCCGGAAAAAGTCCAGCAAATTCTAAACAGTAGTATTCGGCATGCTAAATTTTCCTTAGTAGCCTATGTTGTTATGATCCTATTACTCATATACCCTATTATGGTGATAGCTAGTTATCTGTACTATGGCGTGAATAATAAGGCTGAAGAACTTATAGATGTTGCAATTAATACAGTTTACGTCACGGAGCCAAATGTTAGTCTTGAAGAAATGGAGATAGAGGAGCAGATTAATTTATTTCATTTTCAAGTTCAGATGGATCTTTTCAAACGAATTGGCAAAAAGGATATAAAGCAAGGGGAGTGGCAGGTCAAATATCTATTCGATGATGCAAAAATGCCAGTACGAAACTATATTACAGAATCTCCGAAAGAGCGAATCCCATATTTTGATACAAAAAAACTATATCACCCTAAAGCAACGATTACGAATCGAGATAATACAGCTTGGGATACACTTGAAAAACTGCCAGAAGGAACTGTTTCTGAAATATATGTCTCACTAAATAAACTTACAAACCCAGATGAAATGCCAGACATCGTAGATGGAATGGATGTGGAATGGCGATGGTATGCTATAGATACTGGTTTAGAATCCACAGGTAAAGATCTAGAAGGAAGATATCTGGCGCCAATCGGTTATCCTGCCCAAACAGATCCTGATGCTTGGTCACCGTACAATAATTCAAAATCAAATGAAGCACAATTCTTAGATAGTCTTCATTTACTAGAAAAATATGAAGAGCAAGCGGTAGCCATTTCCCATGCAAAATCATTAGAGCTGAATGATCGGATTAGTTATTTAATGAACCATGGGATTCATGTTTATGCCGGGGTACTTACAGGACCTACAAAAGAGATATTAAAACTACAAGAAAATGAAGCAATTCGAGCGATTCATATAGGGGAGGTGCGATTATGGAATTGGTAAGTTTATTTCATAGAAAAGAAAAAAAGAAACGACTAAAATTAAGAGAAACGAAATTTGGTATCGCGTCTTTTATATGTGCATTGCTTACATTAGCCTATTTAAATATTTTTTTACTAACCTTCGGTGAAGTTGCGGGACTTACGAATATCTTCTTTGGTGTACTACCCTTTCTTGGTACACTTTTTGGTTTAATTAGTTTAACAAGAATAAATTTTAAAAAAACCTTTACCTTGTTAGCATTCAGTATTTATGTATTTACCGCATTTTGTATTGTTATCGTCGGTTTCTTTGAGCTAAGCATTTATCCAAAGCCATGAGGAAAGTAAATACGTTTTTCACATGGAAAACAGAGAAATACTAGAAATCTTGGAGTAGTCCATCTTTATATTAAACAAACTACTTGCTGGTAAGTGACCAACAAGTAGTTTGTTTTACTTGATTACTGATTTTCTTTACGTTCGATAATCATCTCAACGAATAAATCAATTTGTTTCTTTACTGCAATTGGGTCGTAACGATAAAAAATATCAAAGTCATTATAGAAGATTTGATCTTGTTTATGAGCTTGTAAATTTTTCCAAACAGCAGAATCTTTCAAGTCTTGTAAAGCTGTCCCTTCATTTTCAGGGTCATACGTGGTTAAGAACATATAATTAGCTGCATAGTCAGGGAGTACCTCTAGAGAAAGCTGTTTCGTACTTTCTCCTTCACTGTTCTTCTCTGGCATCTTTAATTTGAGCGCATTATACAAGGCTTGTCCACCTCTACCTGAATTATCACCAAAGGTCCACAATTCCCCTTTGTTTGTAAGCTCATAAATGCCAAATGTTTCATCCGGCTCGATAACACCCTCTAATTTTTTACGACCTTCCTCTCCTTTTTTATGAAAGTCAGTGAGGAATGCTTCTGCTTGATCCGGCTTACCTGTGATGTCACCGAATAGCTTAACGGTTTCTTCTACATCAGATGTAGTACCGTATGGGATATGAATGGTTGGAGCGATCTTAGATAATGCCTCGTAATTATCATCATACATAACGACGATTAGATCCGGTTTTAGCGATAATACTTTTTCTTCATTGAGTGGATAGCCAACATCTGTTGCATCCTTTAATAAATCTGATATAAATGGATTATCAAATGCTGTTGGTTCAGCACCTACTACGTTTGCACCTACGGACAGTAGTTCGCCCCCGTAGTAGTCGGTGACAATTCGTTTTGGTTTAACTGGTATATCGACATTCCCTTTAGCGGTTTCAAAACTACGCATTTCTTCTTGTTTATTATTATCTTCATTGCTATCTTGATTTTCTGATTCTTCTTCTGAGCTATTATTACCACCACATGCTGATAAGAAGACAGCAAGAATAACTAGAAAAACTGGTAAGCGCAATTTTTTAATCATTTTCAATCTCCTTAGCTTATGATTTTTGATATAGATGCCTTAATAGCGCTTTATTTCTTGAATTAAATTTATCGTTATGTGAAGATACCCTTGCTTTTGCTGTTGCATCAGGTTCTAATAATAGTTTTGCTTGATTAACGGCATTCGCTGCATCTACAAATGCTCCAGCAATTAAGTGTACCTTCCCATCAAACGATAAGATATCACCAGCTGCATAAAGACCTTCAATGGAAGTAGCTGATTTCGAGGTTCCTTTTACAAAGAAATCCCTTTCTATTTCAATATTTAAAGGGCTTTCTTTAATAAACGTTAATTCTCGTTCATAGCCATAGCTAATGATAAGCGCATCTGTTTTCACTTCTTCTTCTTGATTTGTCTCGTGGTTTCGTATTTCCACGGCTTCGATTTGATCGCCTTGTGCATTAGCATGCAACTTCTCAATGGTTGAATTAAAATGGATGTTAGCTGTAGAATTCATGATTTGCGAAATATGTGCTTCATGTCCTGTAAATTCATTTTTACGATGCACCATATGTAGCTGCTTAGCTATTGGTTCTAATTCGTTAGCCCAATCAATGGCTGAGTTTCCCCCACCAGATATGATAATGTTTTTATTTTTGAAATGCTCAAGACTTTGTACGGTATAATGCAGATTTGTTACCTCAAATCGATCTGCACCTTCAATATCAATTTTAATTGGATTTAATATACCGCCACCAACTGCAAGAATTACTGTTTTACTTAAATATTGATTACCAGAATGGGAAGTTAATACAAATAGGTTATCTTCATTTTTCTCTATTTTTGTAACTTTTTCGTTGAGAATGACTTCAGGATCGAATGTCAATGCTTGCTCTGCCATTTGATCAATTAAGGTAGCTCCAGTTACAGGAGTTAATCCACCTACATCCCAAATCATTTTCTCTGGATATACGTGTACCTTACCACCAAGCTTTGGTTGATATTCTATAATACGAGTTGATAAATCCCTCATGCCACTATAAAAAGATGCATATAAACCTGCTGGTCCACCACCAACAATAGTTACATCTGTAATATCTAAATGTTGCATATTATAATTACCTCCTTCGCCATTGATGATAATGAGAATCATTATCACTATGACTAATTATACAGAATTTTTTTAGGAAAGCAATAAACGGTTAGAAAAATAAATGACAGGTTTATAAAAAATTTTCAAATAGTAATTGACAGGATGTCGCAAGCGTAGTATTGTATATATCAATTACAAAATATAAACTTCTTATTCAGAGAGGTGGAGGGAATTGGCCCTTTGAAGCCTCGGCAGCGGACTTTACAAAGTACTGTGCCAAATCCAACAAGTCATTTGTGCTTGGAAAATAAGAAGAGAGCGCCAATAGATATGGAAATCTCTTCTTACAAACAAGGAGGGATTTTTTTATTCGGGACAAAATTTTATAGCGTAACTTCTTATCCAGAGAGGTGGAGGGACTGGCCCTTTGAAACCTCGGCAACAGACTCTATGAAGTACTGTGCCAAATCCAGCAAGCTAAGAGCTTGAAAGATAAGAAGAGGATAGTATATGGATGCCTCTTCTTAACTGAAGAGGCATTTTTAGTATAGACATAAAGGAGTGATACATCATGATTACATTTGAACGTGTAAGTAAAATTTATAATGGAAAGCAACAACAAATAAAGGCATTAGACGATGTGAATTTGCACATTGAAAAAGGTGAAATATTTGGTGTTATCGGTTTTAGTGGTGCTGGGAAAAGTTCCCTTATTCGTTGTGTGAACCTATTAGAACGTCCCTCTTCGGGAAAAGTAACGGTTAATAATCAAGATTTGCTAAGCCTTTCTCCAAAGGATCTACGTGAAGCTAAACGAAGCATCGGGATGATTTTTCAGCATTTTAATTTATTAAATGCTAAAACAGTATTCGCAAATGTAGCGATGCCGTTATTACTTGCTAATGTACCAAAAGATGAAGTGAAGCGTCGGGTTATAGAACTACTAGAGTTTGTTGGATTAAAAGATAAAGCAGATAATTATCCAGATCAACTATCTGGTGGACAAAAGCAGCGTGTAGGAATTGCTCGTGCCCTTGCTACGAAGCCAAAGGTATTATTATGTGACGAAGCAACTTCAGCACTAGATCCAGAAACTACGAAATCAATTTTACAGCTGCTAAAGAAGATAAATGAAGAATATAACCTAACCATTTTGATTATTACGCATGAAATGGGGGTTATTCGCGAGATTTGCGATAAGGTAGCGGTATTGGATGAGGGGAAAGTAGTAGAAGCAGGTTCCGTATTCGAAGTGTTTGCACAGCCAAAGACAGAGATTGCACATAAATTTGTACGGTCTGTGATGCATGATGATATTCCTAGATCCGTATATGAGCTGTTAAAAGTGCGGGATCAACGTCAGAAAATTTATCGAATTGTATTCCTTGGGGCATCGACGGGACGACCGCTATTATCAGAAATTGCTAAGCAATATGCGGTTGATGTAAATGTGTTATTTGGCAGTATTACGGAGCTACAGGGAACACCATTTGGCAATTTAATCGTCAAACTAGATGGTGATGAAAATGAAATAAATCGTGCTATCATGCATATTCACCAACAGAAGGTAACGGTAAAGGAGGTGCTAGCAGATGTTAGTTAATGGTCAACAAATTGTGGAAGCATTATGGGAGACTATTGTAATGGTTGGCGTTTCCTTGCTTTTTTCGTTTGTAATTGGTCTAATCTTAGGGATTTTACTTGTTGTCACAAGAAAAGGTCATTTATGGGAAAATAAAGCAGTTTTTACCGTATTAAATGCCATTATAAATGTGTTCCGATCTATTCCGTTTATTATCTTAATGGTTGCTGTCATACCATTTACTCGTTTGGTAGTTGGAACTTCAATTGGAACTGCGGCAGCTATTGTTCCAATGATTTTATATGCTGGCCCATATATTGCTCGATTAATAGAAAATTCACTACTAGAGGTTGATCCAGGTGTGATGGAGGCAGCACAGGCTATGGGTGCAACACCTAAACAGATAATTATGCGCTTCCTTATTCCAGAAGCGCTTAGCTCCTTGTTATTGGGTATTACGATTGCCACCATTGGACTCGTAGGTGCATCTGCCATGGCAGGTGCAGTAGGGGGTGGAGGCCTTGGCGACTTAGCTATTACTTACGGATATCAACGCTTTGATACATTGGTTATGATTATCACCGTAGGGATTCTCGTTATTATGGTTCAAGGCTTACAATCTACAGGCAATTTCATTTCTAAAAAAATTAGACGTCGGTAATGACTATTAATTTGAACGCTTTTTTCTAGCTATTTTTTAAAGCATTTATCGTTAAGTAACGTATTTAAAAATAAGGAGAGAACAGCATGAAAAGAATAACCATCCGTTTTTTATTGATTATATTGACAAGCATTATCACAGCATGTTCGAGTAGTGATGCAGCTACAACAGTGAAAGTCGGGATTAGTGGATCAGATACAGCCATTTGGGATTACGTGGCAGAAAAAGCAAAAAAAGAAGGGATAGATGTCGAAATCGTTCGTTTTTCTGACTATGTTCAGCCCAACTTAGCATTAGCTGAGGGGGAAATCGATGCAAATGCTTTTCAGACGGTATCTTATTTTGATGCTTTTATTGAAGAACATCATTTAGATTTAACCCCAATTGCAACAACAGTTATTGCTCCAATGGGCTTATATTCTGAAAAGCATGATCGTCCAGAAGATATTCCAGAAGGTGGAACCATTGCCTTAGCAAAAGAGGCAACAAATATGGGGAGAGGTCTATTGTTGTTACAGGACGCAGGGTTGATAACGTTAGAAGAAGGATTTGATGGCAATGGTTCATTAGATAAGATTGTTGAGAATCCAAAGAATCTTCAATTTGAATTGCTAGTGGCTGGTCAAACACCGCGTGTTTTACCTGATGTCGATGCTTCTATTATTAATAATGGGATTGCAGTTGATGCAGGTTTTAGCCCGTTAGATGATTCCATTTACCATGAAGATGAAACAGCAACGCCATATATAAATATCATCGCTGTCCAAAAAGAGGATCAAGATGATGAAGTGTTGAAGAAATTAGCAGATATTTATCAAACCGAGGATGTTGCGAATTTTATAGAAAAAGAAAGAGACGGAAATTCAATTCCAACGTTCGTACCGTTAAATGAAATAGGACATTAGACAAATAATAATATAGAGAGGTGAAGAAGATGACTATCGTTACAGGTAATATCGTGGAACTTAAAAAGCGAATTGCAACTTATATTGATGCGAATAAAGAAAGATATATAGGGATTAGTCATACCATACATGAGAACCCAGAAATCGGAAATCAGGAATTCTTTGCAGCTAAAACATTAACAGATATTTTAGTTGAGGAAGGCTTTGACGTTGAAAAAGATATAGCCGGGCACCAAACAGCGTTTATCGCAAAGAAACATGGTAGAGTTAAAGGACGGACCATTGGATTTTTAGCGGAATATGATGCGTTGCCTGGAATTGGGCATGCATGTGGCCATAATGTGATAGGCGCCACCAGTATTGCTGCTGCAATTGGTCTAAGTAAAGTAATTGATGAAATTGGTGGGAATTTAGTTGTATTAGGAACACCAGCTGAGGAAGGTGGACCTAATGGCAGTGCGAAAGGAAGTTTTGTAAAGGCAGGGCTTGTTGACCAGCTTGATGCTGCAATTATCGTACATCCAGGTGCCGAAACTAGTCTAACGTCACCAAGCTTAGCTGTAGATCCATTAGATTTCGAATTTCTTGGGAAGCCAGCTCATGCATCAGCGCATCCAGAAGAAGGAATAAATGCATTGGATGGTGTGATCCAATTGTTTAACGGGATAAATGCTTTACGTCAGCATGTACCAAGTGATGTACGTATTCATGGAATTATTACAGATGGTGGTCATGCTCCTAATGTGGTTCCTGAATATGCAAAGGCACGATTTTTCATCCGAGCAGCATCGAGAAATACATTAAATGAAGTAACTGATCGAGTTAAGTCGATTGCTGAAGGAGCGGCTTTAGCAACTGGTTCACAGCTGAAGGTTACCCCATTTCAAAATGAGGTCGATAATTTTATTATAAATCGTAGTTTTGATGACGTTTTTAAAGAAGTCGTCGAAGAATTAGGGGAGACAGTTAACACAGAAGAAAGAAAAACGTTGGGGTCAACAGATACAGGAAATATTAGTCAGGTTGTTCCAACAATCCATCCGCATATTAAAATTGGTTCTAGTGACTTAGTTGGTCATACCGTAGCCTTTCGTGAAGCTGCTAAATCAAAGCAGGCTGATGAGGCTCTCATTGTTGCAGCCAAGGCATCCGCATTTACTGCTTTAAAGCTTATTACCGATAAAGCAGTCTATGCACGTATTTATGAAGAATATGTTGAAAGAACTCAAGCATAATAGGGATAATGGGAATATGGGGGAATGAAGATAACATTCTCATTTCCTCCATAATTTTTAACGATTCAACTAGCCTTTTTGGATCCAGAGTGTTCGGTTATCCGCATACAGTAATTTCTCTATTGAATTGAACTTTCACTTTGTTTATAGAGGTTTTTAGTGATAAGCATGTATGAAGTGAATTCAAATATACACATCTATAAATGACGGAAATTTCCGAAATGGATTATTGTCATTGACAAGCTTATTTATGCATGGTATATTATATTTTGTTGTCACGGAGGTATACCCAAGTCTGGCTGAAGGGATCGGTCTTGAAAACCGACAGGGGTGTAACAGCCCGCGGGGGTTCGAATCCCTCTACCTCCTCCATTTATAAAATAGCGCATAAAATTTTGGAGATAAAAAAACCGTTACCATGTAGCGGTTTTTTTCGCTGTATATGGAAACGGAATTGTTGAAGTTTGCTTATTTCGTTTCTTTTATAAATGATTCGAGAAGTTTACGAGGAAGTGCAAAGCTTTCATTAGCTATTTTTAATAATTGTAAATCGTTGTCTTCACCTTCCTGTGCTTTTATATGGTTCACTTCATTATGTAATTGTTCCATTCGTAAATCGAGGTCTGATGCTACTTTCGCAGCATCCGTTAATTCTTTTGATAAATGATCAGGAATTACTTTATTATACTTATAGTAAATCTTATGCTCAAGACTTGCCCAAAAATCCATAGCAACGGTACGAATTTGAATTTCTACATATACATGTTCTTCACGATCTGACATAAACACAGGTATCGAAAGAATAAGGTGGAGACTTTGATAACCGGTGGATTTAGGATGTTTTATATAATCTTTACAGGAAATCACGGTTATGTCCTTTTGCTGCTGAATCATTTCGCTAACGCGATAAATATCAGAAATAAACGAACAAACAATACGAATACCTACAATGTCATGGATATTTTCTCTAATGGATTCAAGTGAAATATCTAGATTTTTTCGGTACATTTTTTTTAGAATACTTTCTGGAGATTTTATCCTTGATTTAATATGCTCAATCGGATTATAGTCATGGAAATGCTGAAATTCCTCCTGAAGGATCTGAAGCTTTGTGTTAATTTCATCAAGACCAAATTTATAGGTCATCATAAAACGTGTCATTTGATCGCGAATTTGTTTAAGCTGCTGAATTTGATTTATTGAATTAGCCATGTTAGCCCTTCTTTCCTTGATGATTATTTTTAGTTTAGCTTAATTTAACCTAAATTACACGTTTTCTTGACATTTGAAGCATTTCAGCATATAGTACATATCTAACCAAATAATATTTTAAAAAGGCAGTGATTGGACCAGTAATGCAGCGGGCGTACGAAAGAGAAAGGGATCCATCGGCTGAAAGATCCCAGACGTAAACGACTTGTATGAACCTATCCAGGAGCCGTTAGAATAAATCTGACCGCAGATGAAGACTGTGTTAACAATAAAAGCTGGGCATAGGTTAGCTATGTCAATTTAGGTGGTACCGCGGAAATGCTCTTTTCGTCCTTATTTGAAGGATGAAAGGAGCTTTTCTTTTTGGAAAAACAAATAAGTAGTAAGTATCTAACGGAACGTATTGAATTTAATCTAGGAGGTAATTGGAAATGGATAAAAAAATCGCATTCATCGGAGCAGGATCAATGGCTGAAGCAATTATATCAGGAATGGTTCGGGCAGAGATCGTAGATAATAATCATATTTCAGTAACCAATCGAAGTAATCAGGAGCGAATTTCTCGACTAGAGAAAAGGTATCAAATTAATAGCGTAATGGATAAAGAAAAGATAACAACAGATACAGACATAATTATTTTGGCTACCAAACCATACGATATAGAGCAAGCCATCGATTCTATCAAGGACTATATTACAGCGAATCAATTAATTATATCTGTAACAGCAGGTATTTCTACTACAGCTATAAAACAATTTATCGGTATAAATGTACCAGTTATTCGAGCAATGCCAAACACTTCAGCATCTATTGGTGAATCTGCAACTGCTATCTCTGCTGGAAAAGGTGTAAGTAAGGATCATGTTCAGGAAGCAGTTACGCTATTTAATACGATTGGAACAACGGTAGTAGTTGATGAGGAAGATATGCATATGGTAACAGCAATTTCTGGAAGCGGCCCGGCGTATATTTATTATTTGGTAGAAGCAATGGAAAAAGCAGCCGTTGATTCTGGGTTGCATAAGGATACGGCAAAGGCTTTAATTGCCCAAACAATTCTTGGGGCTGGTGAAATGCTTAGCCAATCTGAAGATACAGCTGATGTATTACGAAAAAAAATTACGAGCCCAGCAGGAACAACGCAAGCGGGTCTAGAATCTTTAAAGAAGAATGGATTTCAACAAATAATCATCGAGTGTGTGCAAGCAGCACGGGATCGATCCATAGCGTTAGGGAAGGAATAATAAGGAGGTACAGCAATGCCGAGTTGTGCTCATTGCGATAAGAACTGGAACTATATGGATACATTAAAGCGTTCCTTTCGAATGAAAATGAAGTGCCCGTATTGTGAAGAAGCGAATTACCTATCAGCGAACAGCAGAAAGAAAAGTAGTATGACATCTCTAATCTTATTACCCTTGATTTTAATAGGTAATATCTATTTAAATCTTTCTATACCTTATGTGATTTTAATTGGACTGCTTTTATTGATTAGTATCGTGACGACAACACCGTTTATGATTGGCTTAAGTAAAGAAGAGGAACCATTGTGGTAAGGGATTTTCCTCCTGTTCGTAAAAAGTTATGGAAAGAAATGTTTTGGTCAAGAAGTTTTTTTGTTGACGACTGGCGGTTCGCCTATTGAAGTAGTTAAAAAATAGATTGAAAATCAAAGGATAAAGTGAGGTGATTTGATATGGCTAAACAAAATAAAGCGTACAAGTTTAGATTGTATCCAACAGATGAACAGGCTTTGGTTATACGTAAAACCTTCGGTTGCGTTCGCTTTGTCTATAACAAAATGTTAGCAGAACGAAAAGAAACGTATGAAAGCCTAAAAGATGATAAAGAAGCATGGAAAAAGGTAAAACATCCTACCCCTGCCAATTACAAAAAAGAATACGAATGGCTAAAAGAAGTCGATTCATTAGCGTTGGCAAACGCTCAACTAAATTTAGATAAGGCATATAAAGCCTTCTTCAAAGGGCATGCCAGGTTCCCAAAATTCAAAAGCAAACGCCATAAACAAAGCTACACAACGAATGTCGTCAATGGAAATATTCAGTTGTTGGATGGTCATATCAAATTACCTAAATTAAAAATGGTCAAAATCAAGCAACATCGAGCAATTCCTTCGGAGTACACCATTAAATCTTGTACCTTGTCTATGACTTCATCAGGAAAATACTATATTTCGATTCTTACAGAGTACGAGAAGGAGATAAAAAGGAAGGAAATTGAAAAAGTTGTTGGCTTAGATTTTTCAATGGATGGGTTGTTTGTTGATAGTGAGGGTGAGAAAGCCAATTATCCTAAGTTTTATCGACAAATACTTAATAAATTAGCAAAAGAACAACGGAAACTTTCTCGTAAAAAGAAAGGCTCTGCAAATTGGAATAAACAACGTATTCGAGTAGCTAACATTCAAGAGAAAGTTGCCAATCAACGCAAGAACTTTCTTCACCATAAATCAAAGGAGTTAGTGTCTAACTTCGATGCTGTTGTGATTGAAGATTTAGACATGAAAGGAATGTCACAAGCACTTAAATTCGGTAAAAGCGTAGTAGTTGATAATGGATGGGGAATGTTCACTTCTTTCTTACAGTACAAACTAAAAGAACAAGGGAAACAATTTATCAAAATTGATAAATGGTCCCCATCTACCAAAACTTGTTCGAGTTGCGGAAATACCCAACCAATGCCTATAGAAATTAGAACATACGCTTGTTCGTGTGGGCTAAATCTCGATAGAGATTATAATTCAGCTCTCAATATCAAAAAAGAAGGTATTCGCTTATTAGCAAGTGCCTAATGAAAATATAAACTCTTGGAACAAGAGGGTTAGCTTGGTCCATTTCGTCAGCTACCAAAAGTGGCGATTACCCAAGAAGCCTCCACTTCAAGCAACCCGTAAGGGTGTTAAGTGGTGGGAGTAGTTCACTTCCTATTTCATTAACTCTCTCGATTTCCATCTTCTAGATTGCTGAATAAAATGTCCAATCTTCTCTAGAATAGGTTCAATAGAATTTTCCTGCTTCATCAAATCATAATCAGATATATTAATCCTTAGGATTGGACATGCATTGAAGTTATTAATCCATTCTTCATAACGCTTGTACATTTCCTCCCAATAGGAAATTGGTGTACTTTTCTCCATTTCACGCCCACGTTCTTGAATACGTGCTAGCACTTCATCAAAGGATCCCTCCAAATAAATGAGTAAGTCAGGATGCGGGAAGTATGGTGTCATGACCATTGCTTCAAATAGGTTTGTATATGTTTCATAATCCGTTTTTGACATCGTTCCATTATCATAATGCATTTTTGCGAAAATTCCTGTATCCTCATATATGGAACGATCCTGGATGAATCCACCACCGTATTCAAAGATCTTTTTTTGTTCTTTAAAGCGTTCTGCTAAGAAGTAAATTTGTAAATGAAAGCTCCAGCGTTCAAAATCAGCATAGAACTTCTCAAGATAAGGGTTTGTATCTACTTTCTCCAGCGATGTTTTAAATTTAAGTGCTTTTGCTAATGCGTTTGTCATTGTTGACTTCCCTACCCCGACAGTACCAGCAATGGTAATAATACTGTCATTTGGAATAAGATATTTTTCTCTTAAATGCATGATTGTGTTCCCCTTTAACCTTTTCTCGCCTCTTCAGCGACTTTTTTAAGCTGTACATTGACCTGATTAATGATACTGTCTAGATCATTTTGATAGCGGACAAAATCCATCTCGTCTCCATTAATGCGGATAACGGGAATAGTTGGATGCATGAGCTCGAATTCATTCATGTAATCCTCATAATCCTGAGACAGCTGTGCAAGATAAGATGGCTTAATGTTTTGTTCTATCTCTCTTCCGCGTTGATGAATTCTTTGCAAAATGGTATCCAAGCTTGCATGCAAATAAATCATCATATTTGGAACGGGCATATCTTTTGTTAAAATATGATAAATCTGTTCGTACTTCTCGAATTTATTAACTGGGAGTGTCCGTCTTGCAAATATCATGTTTTTCGATATATGATAATCAGCTACTACTGATTTATTTTTGCTTAAAAATTTTGTATCAATGTCCTCTAATTGTTTAAATCGATTGCATAAAAAGAACATTTCTGTTTGAAAACTCCATTCCTCAATATCATCATAAAATTTTCCGAGAAATGGATTTTCCTCCACAATTTCCTTTAATAAGTGAAAATCAAAATGTGAGGAAATTTTTTTGGCAAGCGATGTCTTTCCAATACCAATTGGTCCTTCAATTGCAATAAAAGGAACTCCTGCCATAGCTTCATCCTCCAATCCATAACTACCTAAAACAGATGTATTATATTTTATCATACAAGTTAAAGCAGTACCATGTATAATTTCGTATAGTACTTTTCAAGGTCGTTGTAATTTTGTATAATGGATAGTGCTGGATTAGAAAATCCAATTCTATATCAAGCATGAATTGGAAGAATTTTATTGATAATTTCATTGTTATCTAGTTTTCTTACTCATGCAATCATGCCCCCGTAGCTCAGGGGATAGAGCATCGGTTTCCTAAACCGTGTGTCGCAGGTTCGAATCCTGCCGGGGGCGTAGCTTTATGGGCTTTCATTTTTGAAATTGCTCATACCACTTATTAAATTAGAACTACTGTTCTCGCCACTTTATGAGGGGTATTTTTTACCTTGAAACAGAACAATAATAATTGTAGCAAAAAATAAGCCCCGTCCTTAGTTGGATGGGGTACTTATTTTTCCATAATTTCAACCTTAACAGCATGTCTACTAGGGGGGAAACTTTCCAATATTCTATCAAATCATACTCGTATTGGTTGGCCTACTTCTATCTCATCTAAATTAATATCTACATCTGATAAATTAACAGATATTGCATTTGGATAGCTTATTCCCAATTTACTCTCTTCATATTTTTCCAACAATTCCTCTTCCCAAGTAGGTGCAAATAAAAAAGTAGTTTCGTATTTTTGTATTACATAACCTTCTTTTCCTCCATTCCTAGGTGGATCTTTTTGGCGAGACATCTTGATTTAGGTCTTTTTGTTGATTTCCATTGTTAGTACAACCTACAATAAAAATGAATAATATGATCAAATAACTAAGAGACATGCTTTTTCTTAACAAACTTCATAACCTCCAAAATATTGTTTTATACATAAAGATTTATGATATGTAATTAAGAACCTATTTGATATGAGGTTCTTTTCTTTATCTATAGAGTTGATACTAAGGTGCTATTGTGAGTACAAAAGTTATCAACTCATCGTCAGCTTTAGGTCCACCATTTGTATCAATTTTATAATAAACCATATTTTGATCCCAATTGTAAACTGAACCACACATTACCCATTGAGAAATCTGATTATCCTCACTCATTAAATCTCCTGAATATCCATAGATACTTAGAGTTTCAGAATCTAGATTACGTTGGTCTGTCATGCTAAGTGTCCCAGTGACCTCGCCTACATGAAAATCACCTATAGGTTGTACTTTTATTACTGCATAATCATATTCTATATCGTAATTTTCTGACCAACCTCTTGCGGTGTATATTCAATTAATCCAGATTCGCCACGACTGAGCCACTTAAAGATGCTACTACCTTACAAAACCGTAAGACTATATATGGCTTCTTTGTGGTAAAGTGGTTTAGGAACTTTAAAAAAAGGGTGATTTATATGAAGCCAAATAATATTTTGTCCTCGCTCAGCTATTTTAGTATCTTTTTTGCCCCATTTCTTTTTCCTATTATTGTTTATTTTGTTGCCGATAAAAGTGTAAAGCACCATGCAATAAAAGCATTGTGGGCACATCTTGTTCCATTTATAACGATTGTTTGCATTATTGTAATTGCTGTAACACTAGGAATCAGTCAATTAAGTCAAACCGTTAATGGCGGTATTTTAATAGGTGTAGCTATTCTCGCTGTTATTGTAAATGTGTATTTTTTCATTTGGAATCTTGTGAGAGGGATCAAAGTGCTAAATGAAAATTAATATAAATGAAAAGCTCTTATCATTTAATAGCTATTTTGGTTTTCTAGATTACAAACTGGAATTTTAAAGAAATGAGGAAGAGACAAAATAAATTGAGATAAAAAAACTCCGAGCCATAATCCGAGTATACAAAGTGATACCCGGACAGTGGTTTAGAGTTTTATTTTTATCTTTCAATTTTTTGAAATAGTGATGATAACTATTAAAAGAGGGGGAGTTAATCCCCTATGGAAACAGATCGAGTCCGAAGATCCACGCAGTTAAGCAAATTTTGGTTAGCCGCATTAACTGAGACCGTGCTAGTGTAAAGCGTCTATCTCAGAATGAGAAGAAAGAATAAAATGTTATTCGGCTTTAGCTATACCTAGTTTAGTTATGCCTCAACCAATTGCGCTTATAATTATGTTGATGAGTAAAATAATTTCCACTGCATATCAACGATTATTTTTTCTTGCTTGACTGACGATGAGGTCAACTACTTCTTGATATTGTTGCTCTTTTTTAGGTAGAGAAGATGCAATCGTGTGTAATTGACGAACTGCTCCCTCACAAACACTCCACCTGATTGGTGTGTGTTGTTCGCATTCTTCTAAAATAAAATCAATTAATTCCTTTTCTTCCCTCGTGTTTATGTCATGATTAATCTGATCGAGGAGATTCCTGATTTTCCAGGCAATCGATTCTTCCGTCTCATTCCAATTCCCAAAGTTAAAAGGAAAAAGAATTTGTTTAGCTTGTTTTGTAATCTCTATATTCTTCTCTAATCGAAGAATATTATAGTCAAGAATAGACGAATTATTGGTGTTTAGGTTCATTTGGTTAGAATATCGCATCTGATAACCTAATCCACCAGTAAAATGAGTAGCTATGTCCATAGCATTTGCCTCAATTTCCATCCCATAGACATCAATTAAACGTTTGGCTAACCAGTTTAATTCATTATAATGATTCTCCTGCATATATTGACTCAACTTTTCATCATTTTCAGCTAACGCAATATTATAGAGATCTAGAATATTTTCAGAGCTGTAAAGGGCGTGTTTTACACGAAGCTGTGAATAAAGCGTTTGTTTACTATGTATATTGCCTTCTATTAATAATTGCTTTTGTTGCTCTTCCACCTTTGCATCGACTTCTTGAATAATTGAAAGAATTAATTGGGATTTAGAGGAAAAATGATTATAGAAGGTCCCTTTGGAAACTCCTGAATGCTTGAGAATATCTTGAACAGAGGTATAGTGGAAACCTTTGGTCTGAAATAACAACTTTGCAGCATCAACGATCTGTTTTTCTTTTGCCATGTATTTTCTTCTCCTAAAAAATATATTGACATTTTTATTATAGCACCTATACTATATAAATGGAATTATACTTAAGTATAAAAAAATAAACTAAAGTAAAAAGGTGTGAATAATAATGAAAGAATCTAATTCTCCGCCAGTAGACATTAATGGGAAACCGTTTAATAGAGCTGGCTTTGTTGTTGTTTTATTAATGGGAGCATTTCTAACTATTTTAAATCAAACGTTATTAGTTACAGCAATTCCTAAAATAATAGAGGATTTACATGTTTCTGCTTATGATGCACAATGGTTAATCACTTCATTTATGCTCATAAATGGAATTTTAATCCCTGCTTCTGCTTATTTATTACATCAAATAGAAAGTAGAAAACTATATTTGATTGCAATGGGAAGCTTCATATTGGGGACAATAATTTGTGCGCTAAGCACCACGTTTTCCCATTTATTGCTTGGACGGATCATCCAAGCGATTGGATCAGGTGTAATGATTCCATTAGTGCAAACATTGATGTTTTTAGTTTTCCCAGCCAATCGTCGAGGAGAGGCAATGGGGCTCGTTGGTATTGTTATCGCCTTCTCACCGGCAATTGGTCCAACTTTAGCTGGGTGGATTGTTGACGTTTATCATTGGCGGTATCTATTTTATTTTGTTTTACCATTGGCTGTTATCAATCTATTTTTAGCATTTTATTTACTTAAAAATGTAATTCCCCTAACAAAACCGAAGTTGGATATTCTATCATTCGTATTAAGCTGTATTGGTTTAGGATCATTGTTATATGGTATTAGCCTTGCTGGAGATACAGGGTGGAGTAATTCAATTGTATGGATTACTTGCGTGATAGGGATAGTAATATTATTAATGTTCTCTTTAAGACAACTTAGATTAAAAGAGCCCTTGTTGGAACTACGTGTATTTAAAAGCAGAACCTTTGCTGTAACAACGGTTATTGTCTCTATTATTTTTATGACAATGATCGGATCTGAAATTCTACTTCCAATTTTTACACAAAAAATACTTGGCTATTCTGCACTTCAATCAGGTTTAATCCTGCTTCCTGGTGCTATTGTTTTAGGGATCATTTCTCCCATATCGGGAAAGATATTTGATAGGTATGGTATTCGTACGTTAACTATTGTTGGAATGACTATTCTCCTCATTGGTACATTCCCATTCATGTTTCTAACGAATGAGACAACCATATGGTGGCTAATCTTTTTTTATATGTTAAGAATGGTGGGAATGGGACTAACGATGATGCCACTTGCAACTGCTGGAATTAATGCGCTACCTCAGAAATTAGTTAGCCATGGTACAGCAGCAAATAATACTGTACGCCAAGTATTTGCTTCACTTGGTGCAGCTATTATGGTAGGCGTGATGACGATATCGGTTCGTAATTTCTCTACGAGTCAACATGTCTTGACGGAAGCCGGTTCATATTCTAAAGCTATGGTAAAAGGGATAAATAATGGATTTATGGCTGCTTTTGTACTTGTTATTTTTGCATTCATAATCTGCTTTCTAATTAAGGATAACCGAAAAGGTAGATAGGAAAATATTTAGAGGATTTTTTTTGGAAAGTATTTTAAGCAGTTGTTTTGATAAAGTAAATGAATCGGAGCATACTATAATTGAATTTAATAGTGGGGGGTTAGATTATGAACGCAAAAGAGCTAAGAGAAAAAATAAATGATTACTGCGAAGCATATGATAGTTTGTATGGCAATCTAGTTAAGCCTATAAACGAAATGCTTATGAATATTGATGCCGATATATCAGAAAAAACAGCTAATCAAATTTTGGAAAACCTTAAATTATTTCACGAGGGAGATAAATATATAGCAGATTGCCATTTAGATGAGAGCAATAATTTTATCGAAGATGGTATCGAAGCATTAAAAAAAGGGAACTTGGCTGATGGAGCTTTACAAATTTTTGGGGCAGGATTAAATTTTGCGAGCTTTTCATCGAAAGCCGTTACACATAAAAATATAAACCCTCATGGCATGATCAATGAACGATTTAAATTAATAAAAAACTCACTAGATTAATATACTTCATTTATGTAATTTTTTTAGCTACAGCACTGATAAAGGCGTAAACGTTTTAAACAGTGAAAAAGAATTACACGAAGGCTACATCGTGTTTCTATAATAAAAACAGCACTGAAGGGTATTCGTAAGTTTTTGTTAATTCAAAGGAAAGTGAGCTTTCCTAACAGACTGCTCACTTTCCTACATCACTCGCATATTCCAGTGTTATTTTGGTAATGTAAATGTAGCTTTCTTTCCTTTTGATATATCATTTGCCTCTTGGTCTTTCATTGGTCCGATTTCAACCTCGAATGATTTATCTTTCCAGATTTTCTCGTATTGTTCTTGGTCTAACGTATAGATTTGGAGTAATTCACCAGCGCTACCTGATTCAATCATATCATCGTATTTATAGTTAAGTAACATGCCTTCATTTAGCATATATTGAGAGCCGTCATTTACCGTTAACTTCGACATAATGGAGCTATGTGCAACCTCAGAATCGCTTTTATTGTCAATGTTAAATTTCACGGTTAATAAGACGATTCCATTAGAAAATGCCTCAAAGCGTGGTGCTTCTTCTTTATTTGGTTTGAATTCTGTAAACTGATAACCATCTAGTGTAACCGTAATATCACCTAATTTTTCACTTTCCCCAATTCCGTCTTTTTGACTTAGCATTTTTTTATCGCCCATATTCCCGGCAGTTGCTTTGTCTTGGTAAAATGCTTTATTATCTTCTACTTTTTCTGCTCCTTCTTTATTTAGACTAAAGGTAAACGTACCTTTTTTGCCAAAGGTAGAAGAGAAATCATCTTTTTTAGCTTGTGGTGCAGGGACTTCTGCTGTAGCAGTAGATTCTGCAAGCACTTGCTTCCATTGGTCTTCACCAAAAGGATAAGTATAATAACCAGTTATCGTTTCCCCTGATTTAATGACATAGTCATTAGATGGAGCCAACTTTGTAGGAAGCTGTTCTTCTTCAGGTAATAAATCTCGGTAATTATTGAAAGATTTCTGTGCTCCTGTATAAGATAAATAGAAGGATGGCATATAATATGCATCGTTGTCGGTATCATTTTTCACTGTGTATTTTGCAACAATGACTCCGCCATTTGTTTGATCATTGAATGGAATGGCGTAATCTGTATGGAAATCTTTAAGCTCCACAAGTGAGTAACCATCTAATGAAACAGTTACACCTTCCATTTCATGTGTTTGTGGTTCATTATTTTCATAAACCACTTCCGTAGTTCCTTCTGTTTGTTCTTCCATGTAGCTAATTAACTTGGAGAAATCATTTGAACCATCACTTTCTTGTTGTACTGTTTCTTTTGTTTCCTCCTCTGCTTTTGCTTCATTTTTTGAGTCTTCTTTTGTAGTAGCTGATTCTTTAGCATCATTTGCTTCACTATCTTTTGCTTCATTTTTATCACTGCCACATCCACTTACAATGAGGGCAGTAATAACGATTGTGATGAGTAGCATAATTATCTTTTTCGACATGAATCTGGTACCTCCATAAAATTGTAAAGTTAGTGAAATAATACTACAACTATTGTAAGTTTTATATCGGTAAAAAGTTCTATTGTTGTTTAAAATGAAATAATTAAATAATCTTAGCCCTTTATAAATTCATATATGAAATAATCGGTTGTTATTATTGATTTATCATAAGTTAAACCAATGATTTGATCAATTTAGAACAACAAAAATTGTTTGAGAAATAATAAATCATATCAGACTTATACACTATATTTTCATACAATTGAATTTACTTCGCTGTCAAATTTCCGGATATTTTAATGTCTCTTTGTGGTATAAAGTGACATTAGATGAAGTAACAGGCTAGTAGGGGTAGCCGTTATATCTTAAAGCAAACTGTTAACGTTGAAGATTAAATAGGTATCTCACTACCTTCGTAGTCAATTTCAAACCCAAGATCCTTTAGCATTTGGTGGTCCTTTGTTCCTTCCTGCCCGGCTGTGGTAAGATAATCACCAATAAAGATGGAGTTAGCTGGATATAATCCAAGTGGTTGAAGGCTTCTTAAATTAACTTCACGACCTCCGGAAACTCGAATTTCTTTTGTAGGATTAATAAAACGAAATAGACATAATACTTTTAGACAATAAAGAGGAGTTAACTCATCTGTCCCCTCTAATAATGTCCCCTCCATGGCGTGCAGAAAATTAACAGGAATAGAGTCAGCATTTAATTCTTTTAAAGCAATGGCCATTTGGATAACATCCTCTTTTGTCTCCTTCATTCCTACAATGACCCCAGAGCAAGGCGAAATCCCAATATCTTTTACTTTATTGACAGTTGCAACGCGATCCTGATAGCTGTGACTAGTTGTTATATTGTCATGATGATTTTTTGATGTATTGATATTATGGTTGTATCGATCAACACCAGCTTCCTTTAATTGTTCGGCTTGTCCTGGTTTTAGAATACCTAAACATGCGCATATTTTTAAATTATATTTTTCTTTTATTTCTTTGACTGCACTGGTTACTTGGTTTAGTTCACGGGTGGTTGGTCCTCGACCACTAGCGACAATACAATAAGTGCCAGAATGAAGTTGGTGTGCTTTTTCCGCACCTTGAACGATGGTATCCTTATGCATCATACGATATTTTTGAATTGGATTTGTCGAGTCTCTTGATTGAGCACAATAACCACAATTTTCTGGGCAAGCACCAGACTTGGTATTAATAATCATATTTAATTTTACTTTATTGCCATAATACGTTTTTCTAATGAGATAGGCACTATGTAGCAAGTCTAGAATTTTATCATTCGGACATTCTAAAATCTGCATGGCCTCTCCCTCTGTAATTTCATATCCTTCCAATACGGCATTTGCTAGTGAATTGAAATTTAACATAGTACGCCTCCTTTAATATTTCTTATCTGTTTCTAACTAGTTTTATTCCTAATTGCTAGATTAGTTAGTTACTCGTGTTTTGATTCCTATGGGATTTGTTCGCTGAAACGTATCATATATTCTTGGTGCTACCATGGCTGCAGCGCCAATTGTCAGTAAATCTACTGGTAAGTATGCGAGCATGATTAGCCATGCCTTACTATAAGTTATACTCTCAGTAGCATCCATGAAGAATGCTAGAGAAAAATACATATAATTCGTTCCAATTAGGTAATTGAATACAAGTCCCACCAGAGAAGCAATAACAAAGGTAAGGGAAGTGGGTTTTCTTGTAAATTCAATCACTTTCCCTACCATATAGGCTGTAACAATAAACGATATAATAAAGCCAAAGGTTGGACTAAAAATAGTACCTAGTCCACCTTTCAAGCCAGCGAATACGGGAATACCGATAACCCCTACAAGGACGTATACGATCATGGAAATCGCCCCCCGACGGCTACCAAGTAGAGCACCAGATAAGAAACAAAAAAATGTTTGTAAGGTTATCGGTACACCGCCAATTTGCAAAAATGGCACCCATGTGGTTATATTTGCTCCAATCCCCATTAATGCTACAAACAAAGCTATTAAGGTCAAATCTAAGGTATGAACACGTATGTGCGTCTTCAATTAAAAGCCTCCTGTCTAAAAACCTGTAACGTAACAACACACCTGTCATTAAGGGGTTATTCCATCTAAGGCTAATAAATTAGCCACAAATTATAATTCTCTATAAGAATGTTTGAAGTGGTATGGACACTTTGGTTTGCTCAATCACGTGTTTCGGGCTATTCGAATCGAGCCAAGGTAGAATGCCAAGGACAGGAATCCCAGTTAGCTCCTCAATAATGCCAGGATTGGTTTGTTCAGCTGCCCCATGTTTGGCTTCATCTAATCCATTTAAAACAATTCCAGCTATTTCAAGCCCCATATGCTTGGCGAATTGAACAGTTAACGATGTATGATTGACGGTGCCAAGATGTATACTTGCTACAATTAACAATGGAAAGCCAATTGCTTTAGCTACATCGGCAGCAAGATAATTTTCACCGAATGGAACGGCAATTCCACCGGCACCTTCTACAATGAAGAATTCATGGGTATCTCTAATACTGTTCCAAGCATTGACAATGGATGCTAGGGAAATCAACCGATCTTCTCTTTTGGCAGCAACATATGGTGCTAATGGCTCTTTAAATTGATAAGGTGTAATTTGCTCCAATGTATTCCTATCTCCTGAGAATCTCTTCAGAATAGCGGGATCGCTGAGGGGGTGTTCCCGTTTCTCTCCACTTAACATGGGCTTAAAAACGCCAACATCTATTCCTTGTTTGTGTAATGCACCGGCAATGCCAGCACCGATACATGTTTTACCAATACCCGTATCTGTTCCTGTAATAAATAATCCCTTTGATTTCATACTTTTGTCTCCGTTTCTTGGTTGATCTATATAGGTAGAGTAGTAGAAGTCGTTTATGTGAGATTTTATTTTTTTATGGTCTCCAATTGTGCATATTTTTCTTCTGTAATCTGTTGAATAGAGGCTTCCATAATTTTTATCATTTCACGCAATTCCTGTCGTTTGCTAGATAGTGGCGGCATAAAAACAATCGTATCTCCCACTGGACGGGTTAGCATACCGAGCTGACGCATCTTTAAGGAAACGTCATAACCTACTCTTTTTTCGAAAGGAAAGGGTTCTTTTGTTTGCTTATTTTTCACTAGTTCTATTCCTACCATAAAACCAAGCTGTCTAATATCTCCAACATGTTCTAATTTATTGAAGCATTCTAATTCCCTGTACAGGTATTTCGAGTTTTCTTGCACACGAGTAATTACTTGTTCTTTCTTAAATAAGTCCAGATTGGCAAGAGCAACTGCGCAACCTAACTGATTTCCAGTGTACGAATGTCCATGAAACAATGTTTTCATATTTGTATAATCATCATAGAAAGCCTCATATATTTGCTCTGTTGAGAGAGTAGCAGCAATTGGTAAATAGCCTCCTGTGATACCTTTTCCGATAGTCATAATGTCTGGAGTTACATCTTCATGCTCACAGGCAAACATTTTCCCTGTTCGACCAAATCCGGTAGCTACTTCATCGAGAATAAGTAGAACGTTGTATTTCTTACACAATGCTTCAACACCAGCCAAGTAGCCATGAGGCATTAATCGCATTCCTCCTGCTCCTTGCATCATCGATTCGACTGTTACGGCAGCTAGCTCATCCTGATGCTGATCTAATGTACGTTCTAGTTCTAGTAAGCACTCATTTTTACATGTTTCAGGGTCTCCACTTGGATGTCTATATACATATGGAAAAGGAACAGGGATGCTATCAAATGTAAGTGGATGGTAGACGTGATGGAAAATATCTACCGCACCAACACTTACTGCGCCAATTGTATCGCCATGATAACCGTCCTTCATCGTTACAAATTTATTTTTACCTGTAACCCCTTGGTTTCTCCAATACTGAAAGGCCATTTTAAGTGCGATTTCAACAGCTTCTGCACCACTATCGGAGTAAAAAATACGATTTAGACCATCAGGGGTAATATGTACTAATTGTTCTGCTAATTCAGTAGCTGGCTGGTTTGTCATTCCAAGTAGTGTAGAATGTGCAATTTTATCTAATTGACTACAAATAGCTTCATTTAATTCTTTTTTTTGATGACCATGTACGTTTAACCATACAGATGAAAAACCATCATAATAGGATTTTCCTTCCGTATCTTTTAGGATAACGCCTTGCCCACTTTCAATAATTAACGGATTACGATCATAATCCTTCATTTGCGTAAATGGTAGCCATAGATGTCGTTTACTTTTTTCTATTAATTCACTGTTGCTCATTGATAGACCTCCATATTACATTTTATTGTTAACCATATTTTTTAAAGGTTAACAATAATGAAATCATAAAAAAACGTCGAGGTCAATCCTTATTGATAGAATTTGTTCAATGAATAGCTTGTCTATTATTGGCGATAAAAGGGCTGTTTGCATACCTTTTTTAAAATTAAGTTGTCGTACGAATCCTATTCTTAATTTCCAATGTAATATAACCATATATATAGAAAATTTGTATATTTTAGACAAATATAGACAGGGTCTATTCATTTTGCATAAAAAATGGTAGAATGGTAAAGCAACTCAAAAAATTACAAGCTTCAATCCTTGTAAACACTGCATTTACACTACCATTCCAAATAGCCTCTATTCACCAAATCGTCTCAGACAATCGAATATACAACTAGAAAGGACGAATGCTATGAATCTAACGAAAAAAATTCTGATTGCCCTCGTACTAGGAATCATCGTAGGTATAGGTTTAACTTTTTCATCTAGCGATGTATTTTCTGCTGTTGATACGTATGTATTAAATCCTGTTGGACAAATATTTTTAAATTTAATCATGATGATTGTTGTGCCGATCGTATTTGTTTCCATTGTCCTGGGAACAGCTGGGTTAGGTGATCCTTCGAAACTAGGTAAAATCGGCATTCAAACGGTTAGCTTTTATTTAGTTACCACTGCTGTAGCTCTTGTAATTGGACTTGGTGTCGGATTTTTACTAGAGCCTGGTAAAGCTGGAACATTTAATGTAGAAAATGTTACCTATGAGGAACAAGCAGCACCACCTATTATGGATACATTAGTTCAGATAATTCCCGAAAATCCAATCGAAGCAATGTCTACTGGAAATATGCTGCAAATCATTGCTTTTGCCATATTTATAGGGGTTTCACTAGCAGTATTGGGGGAAAAAACAAGTGGGATTCGTAGTTTATTTGAACAAGCAAATGAAATCCTTATCTTCCTTGTTAACGCAGTAATGAAAACGGCTCCGTATGGTGCGTTCGCATTGATTGCCTCAGCTATTGGAGATACTGGATTAGATGCATTAGGGTCTATGTTCATGTATATGCTAGCAGTAATTGTAGCACTTATTTTGCATGGCGCAATTACGTATAGTTTGGCAATCAAAGGCTTAGGAAAAGCGAGTCCGTTAAAATTCTATAAATCATTCTTCCCTGCAATGTCTGTAGCGTTTAGTACATCTAGTTCAAGTGCAACGTTGCCTGTCTCTATGAAGTTGGCTCAGGAGCAGTTAGGAGTAAAGAAGTCGATTAGTAGTTTTGTTCAGCCTTTGGGAGCTACGATAAACATGGATGGTACTGCAATTATGCAGGCTGTAGCTACCGTGTTTATTGCTCAAGTATATGCAGAACCACTTGGATTAAGTCAATTATTGATGGTTGTCTTAACGGCAACGTTAGCAAGTATTGGAACAGCTGGGGTACCTGGCGTAGGCTTAATTATGCTATCAATGGTTCTTAAACAAGTTGGTTTACCTGTGGATGGCATCGCGCTAATCATTGGTGTTGATCGGTTATTAGATATGCTACGTACATCACTTAATATTACTGGAGATGCAGCTTGTGCCTATATTATCTCGGAAAGTGATAAGAAAAATAGTAAACAAAAAGCACAGCAATCTGCATTATAGTAGAACTGTTTTAAGATCCATCTAGCACGAAAAATATGCTAAACTTCTGTATAGTCAAATAGTGTACAGTAATCAGGAGAAACGGCTACCTGTGGAAAGGTAGTATATACCAGTAGCATGGATGGGGAGTTGACTGATGAAGTCAGCTCCTTTTTAGCAGCCTAGGAAATGATAAAATTTGCCCATGTAGATAAAAAGGCGCGTGTTGAGCCGTCCAGCTCCAGCGCCCAGAAACGAGGCGACTTCATGAATCGCCCTATGATACGTCATCATCGGCGCGCTAGCTTACCGTAATTCCTTTTTCTCCGTTGATTCGCTCCAGTCGCTACGTTTTTAATCGTGCGCTTGCCGCTTTTGTTCTAAGTTAAGAAAGTATAAAATCAGTGCAATGACTGCGTTAAGCCAAGTAGTTATTTTGAAATGTTA
>NZ_CANMAB010000053.1:0-27130 GCF_947495635.1 uncultured Virgibacillus sp.
AAATCCACTTTGCAACGTGTTCTTCTTTGCAAAGTTAGTTGAGGCCGTGCCCGCGGAAAGCGAAGTAATTAGTCGGAACATTGCCAATATACATCAAACATTTCAAAATAACTACTCGGCTTAACGCAGTCATTGCACTGATTTTATACTTTCTTAACTTTTAAAAAAGCCCCTCATAAGAGGAGCTTTTAGTGAGGTCCATTTTGCCTTTTAATATCGTCTCAAACATAGACCAAATATGTCTTTTAATGCATTTGCAAATCTTTTATCGTTTCAGGTTGATACTGTTCAATAATCTTGTTAGCTAATTCTACGGAGTTAGGATCACTTTTAGATTTCCCCATTTAAAACGCTCTTTTAGCTTTATAGTTAGTATTCTACCAAATAAAAAGCTGTGTAAGTAAGAAAACGTATGCATTTCTTACTTACACAGTTAATATTACACTCCCTTATCTTTAGGGGCTCTGAAATAGAAGATAACGTGGAACTAGATAAACTCAAAATTACTGAGCTTTTAACTGGCCACGCTTATTGGCAGTATAAGCATAATCTCTCTTGTAAACTTTCTAAGACTTCTTCTGGAACTTCCTTGAATTTAATATCCTCACCTAGGAAAAGAAGCCAATTTGTTATATCGTTCAATTCTTCGGGCATATTAATATCGATAAAAGTCTTCAGAACGGCTGTGGCTTGGTAGGGATTCGTATAGGAAATTGAAAACTTTAAAGGATGGTATTTTTTGAACTGGGCAATTGCCTTTGGACCAAATTCGATGACAAGGTTGATTGCTTCTTCCTGCTTACTTAGTATTTCTAAAACCTTTTTCTTATTTACTCTTTTTTTTGTGGGGTATGGTTTTACATTGGTGAGGTGATCGACAGGAAAAACCCTCCTCCTTTCTTCTTTTAAGTCAAATCCCTCAATTTGCCATAAGCTTTTTTCACGATAAAGATGCAAGAGATAAATTGGATATGACTTTATTACCCTCCCTTCTTTGATGGTAATCAATAAATGGCTATCCAAAAGAAGGAGTTGTATGAGTTTTTCTAACATAGGATGAGGGAGGTCTGACAGATCAAGTAAATCAGGATTATTGGGATTGGTACCTTCGAAAAGCAAGATTTGATTTAATAAAACTAGGGTTTCTTGTTGGTTTTCTGGGATGAGGCCTAGCAATTTTTCAGCTAAAGACTGTCGACTTTTTAAATAGGGAAGTTGTTGATTTCTTGAGGCCATAAAGGCAATAAAAAGTGCTTTTACTTCATTATCGGTAAAGTGAATAGAAGGTAGAACAGAGTTGTTAATGATAGAATAACCTCCAGCTCTTCCAACCTCTGCTTCAAGTGGCATCCCCATAGCTTCAATTTCTCTGATATCCCTAATAGCAGTTGAACGAGAGATGTTAAATTCCCGCATAATTTCAGAAATTGTAAAGTAGGAGCGGTTGTTAATATACCGCATGATGGTATTAATCCGTTCAACTTTTTTCATTGTGACCTCCTAAACAGTATCATTTTTTGACATGATTCAATGTTATTATAAACTCAGCAAGTAAAAAAACAAATCTTTTGTTTAATTAAAAAGGAGGAATTTTGAAATGGCAAATTATACTTTAGAAGAAAAGGACAGTTTTACTGTTTTAGGTATTGGAATAGAGCTTAAGAGTGATTACACAGACTATGCTGGTATTACTAAGGAAAAGGCAGATTTTTGGCAAGCTGTCAATCAAGATGGAAGGCTTGATAAACTAAAAACTGTTGCAACAAATGACTACATTTTTGTTGTAAACGAAGCAGTGAATAATAAGATGATGCATTATGCTGGTGTCATGACGGAGGAATCCTTACCAGAAGCAACTAGACTTATTCAATTTCCTAAAGGGGAATATATCGTTGTTAAAGGGGAAGCGAATACAGATGAAGAGTTGAGTAACAAGCTTACTGGTATTGCCTTTGGTGAAGTCCTGATGGAAGTAACGGATGTATCCTATGTTGGTGGTCCAAATGCAGCAGTTGTGATGGGACAGCAAGACAGCTTAGTATATGGTGAAATGTGGATCCCTGTTGTTAGAAAATAAAGAGATAAAAGGCGGGATGGAAATCTCTCTACTTACTAAAAGGATGATTTAAAATAGACATCATAAAACAGATTACTAATGGTCTCCGTTGCCAATAAGTGATCTGTTTTGTACTTTTGATAATTTTAAATGATCATTATATCTTTTATCTAAAGTTGAAAAATGTATGGAACTAAAGTTTGAAAATAAAAAATTAAAATAAAACCCTGATTCTTCTACTTGGCGTAGATAAATCAGGGTTTTATTTTCCAAAAAGTGTCTTAACGTTAGTTTTATGTCAAAAAGCTGGTAGTACCTATTGCTTAACGTTGTAAATCCGCATCTTCCTGACGCTATCCCTACATGAAGGAAACTTGGCGACGCTGGCAAATGAACGCATTATGTGAATGAGATAACTCAAACAGTAAAGTTCCTATGTTATTTTTTGTTGATTTTAGAATAACAAAAAACACGTTTTTCATTATGAGGTGTGCCTCACCTAGCCATTTCCAATGAATATTTCTAAAGTGTAGACACTCTCCAAAACATATTAATAGACGTAATCAAAAATGACGTGACCCTTGTACCGGTGTCGCATCTCCCTTAGTGATCCCTTGAAAAGCTTAAGCTATTATTGATTCCCTTTTAAGCACAACAGCCGAAAACCTTGGTTATCAACCAATTCCTCAGGTAAAACTAGACCGAAACCATAAGTTTCTTTAATTTTTAAAGAGTTTATTTGTTTGTAAATCGTCTAGCAAACCTAATGAAAATTGTATTGACAATTGAAAGAGGAAGGGGTATCATTTGTTACAAATGTAACTATTTGTAACAAATGTAATTTTCGTTACCTCTATTATGAAAGGGTTTACAATTAATTAGGAAAAGGAGGCAGTAAATTGGAAATGAATAACGTAATTAGTGAAGACCTGGTTTTCTTTCTAGACGTGAATCATACCGATGAGTTATTTGAAGGGATGTTTACGGTGTTGCATCAGAAAGATTTCGTCAAAAGCAGCTTCTTAACTGCAATAAAACAAAGAGAGGTTGAATACCCGACAGGTCTAGCTACGGAAACCATAGGTGTAGCATTACCACATACTGATGCTGAACATGTCAAAAAGGAAGCAATTGGTATTGGTATACTGAAAAATCCAATCACTTTTCGACAGATGGGAATGGCTGATGCAAATGTACAAGTCAACGTAGTATTTATGCTTGCACTACAAAAACCTGAGAATCAACTAGAAGTATTACAGAAAATAACAGGTCTTATTCAACATAATAGTTTTTCAGAAATGTTAATGAATTGTTCTACGAAGAAACAAGTAATTACTACGATAGAACGTTTTACAAAAGAAGTACATGTTAATTAATCTCTTTTTAGCATAAGGAGGAATATTATGGATTACTTGCAATGGTTTGTGGATCTTGGAGCTAGCGTTATGCTACCAATCATTATCTTTGTTTTTGCGTTGGTTCTAGGCTCTAAGCCAGGAAAAGCATTTCGCTCTGGATTAACAGTAGGTATCGGTTTTATTGGTTTAAACCTAGTAATTGGACTATTAACGGATAGTTTAGGACCAGCTGCACAGTCCATGGTTGACAACTTTGGCTTCCAACTAAATACCATTGATGTTGGTTGGCCTGCTGCTGCTGCTATTTCATATGGTACTGCTTTAGGTAGTTTAGCAATCCCACTTGGTATTGCAGCAAATGTGATACTACTTGGTATTGGTTTAACAAGAACGTTAAATGTTGATGTTTGGGATTACTGGCATTGTGCATTCACTGGATCTTTAGTTTATGCACTTACGGGAGATTTTGGATTAGGTATCTTTACGATTATCGTTCACATTCTATTGATCTTTTTCTTAGGAGATATACTTGCAAAATATATTGAGAAATTTTATGGTTTTAAAAATATTACTTTCCCTCATGGGGCATCTGCACCGTCATTTTTAGTTGCATTACCTTTTAACTGGTTATTTGATAGAATTCCGGGATTTAATAAATTAGAAGCAAATCCAGAATCTATCCAAAAAAGAATGGGAATCTTCGGAGATTCAACTGTAATGGGTGTTTTAATCGGTATAGTTATCGGTATTTTAGCAGGTTACAATGTTTCGGAAGTATTACAGCTATCTGTACAAACCGGAGCTGTCATGATGTTAATGCCAAGAATGGTTGCATTACTAATGGAGGGATTATCACCAGTGTCTGAGGCTGCGGGGAACTTTGTTAAAAAACGTTTCCCAGGAAGAGACTTATATATCGGTATGGATAGTGCGTTATCTGTAGGTCATCCTGCTGTATTATCTGCATCATTGATCATTGTTCCAGTTACACTGTTCTTAGCAGTATTTTTACCAGGTAACACCGTATTGCCATTTGGTGACTTGGCAACAATTCCTTTCTTAATCTGTTTAATGGTTCCTATTTTTAAAGGGAACATCGTTCGTACAGTAATTGCTGGTTCTGTTTATATTGCTGTTGGTTTATATATTGCTACTTGGGTAGCACCGCTATTTACAAATTCAGCAGTTGCTGCCAACTTTGATATGGGAGGAAACACAAGTATCTCTGCACTTGTAGATGGTGCCGTTTGGACAACATTTGTTTTCGTCTGGTTACCTAAAGTATTTAGCTGGTATGGTATTGGTGCATTAGGCTTAGTTATTCTTTTAGGATTAATCTATGTGAATAAAATCAAACCGAAGCAAAAACTAAAATCCTCTAATGAAGGAGTGGCATAGTGTGTACTCTGAATTACGTGAAGAAATTTGTCAGGCAAACAAAAAGCTTAAGGATAATGGCTTAGTACGATGGACGAGCGGGAATGTTAGTTATCGTATTCCTGGTATTAATCGAGTAATTATAAAACCTAGTGGTGTAGATTTTGATGACTTGACTGCTGCAAGTATGGTTATAGTCAACTTAGCTGGAGAGGTAATTGAAGGGGATCTTAAACCATCCGTAGATACAGAAAGCCATTTATATGTTTATAAACATATGGAAAATATCCATAGTGTAATTCATACGCATTCTCCTTTTGCAACAAGCTTTGCTATAAGAGGAAGAGACCTTCCTAGTTATACAACAACTGCTGCTAACATTTTTAAACATCGTGTTCCATGTTCTGGGTTTGCTTCTATAGGAGGTGAAGAGATTGGTAGAGAAATTGTTCAAAACATCGGAGAATCACCAGCAATATTATTGAAGAACCATGGGGTTTTTACTATTGGTGAGTCTATTGACAAAGCATTAAAGGCTGCGGTTATATTAGAAGAGACTGCTGAATATGCTTTTTATGCATTATTACAAGAACCGAATATCGATCCTCTATCAAGTGAAATCATAGAGCAATGTAATGATTTTTATCTAACATCTTATGGACAATAATAAAAGATAAACTGGAGGTATTCATGATGAAAAAACTTTTAATTATGTGTGGTACCGGTATTGCAACGTCAACTGTCGTAACTGGAAAGGTGAAAGAATGGCTTAAAGACAATAATCTAGATGATAAAGTTTCTCTACATCAGTCTAAAATAAGCGATGAACTAGGAAGAATTGATGATTATGATGTAATAATTTCCACTACACTTGTACCAGAAAACGTTAAAGAAAAAGTTATAGATGGAGTACCATTATTAACGGGAATGGGTATCGACGAAATGTATGATAAAGTCCTTCAGAAATTAAATAGTTAAGATAATAATAAACTTTCGTTAATCCTTAACGGAAGTTTATTTCGTGTTAAGCAAGTATTGTCTTGTATTTACTAGTAGTTTAGCTAAATCGTAGTTAGTAGTAGATAGAGAATGTACCGTAATTTTTGTTTATAAATCTGGAGAAAGATATCACTTAACAGCAAGGAGGGATCCGCTACAGTGTAGCCTATGGAATAGGCTTTATTTTAATTTAGGAAATGAAGAAAATTATAAATTTTAACCATGTGAATAAATATGGGCGTGTTGAGCCACGTTCAATTCCAGCGCCTAAACTAGACGACTTCACGCATCTTTCTAAGATAAGTCATTATTGGCTCGTAAGCACATCGTGATTCCTTTATCTCTATTGACTCGCTCCAGTCGCTACATTTCTAATCGAGCGATTGTGGCTTTGTTCCATCATTGTTTGTGGGGAAGTATACCAACCACCATTTCAAAATTTGTTCTTTTTATATTAATAGAAACAAAGCAGATAAACCTAAGCTTTCACTACTAATAATTAAAAAATTAATGATATCGCATTAAAACCCTTGACGCAAGCAGTTAAACATACTATGATTATTACAAATGTAACCATAAAGAACATTTGTAAAAAATAGGGGTGAATGAAATTGAAATTGACAGAAGAGAAGTTATTAGCTCCAAAGATTAGTAACGAAAAGTTAGTAGGTTTGTATAAACAAATGTGGCTCATTCGTTATTTTGACGAAAAAGTAGATGAGTTTTTTGCCAAAGGCATGATTCATGGTACCACCCATTTAGCTGTGGGACAGGAGGCAAGTGCATCCGGAGTCTGTGCATTATTAGATATTGATGATAAAATCACGAGCACACACAGAGGACACGGGCATTGTATTGCTAAAGGTGCAACAGCTGACAAAATGATGGCAGAGTTGTTTGGTCGTACAACTGGTTATTGTAAAGGTAAAGGTGGATCCATGCACATCGCGGATGTTGACATGGGGAACTTAGGAGCAAACGGAATTGTTGCAGGTGGTATTCCTTTGGCTGTAGGTTCTGCTTTAACTGCTAAAATGAAGAATCTGAATTATGTAACCGTTTGCTTTTTTGGTGATGGAGCCACGAACGAAGGAAGCTTCCATGAAGCAGTAAATCTAGCTTCTATCTGGGATTTACCCGTTATTTTTGTTTGTGAAAATAATCAATATGGAATGTCAGGGTCTGTTAAAGAAATGATCAATGTGGACGACATTGCAACACGAGCAAAGGCTTATGGCATTCCTGGTGTTGTTGCTGATGGAAATGACATTATAGAAATAATGAATGTTACAGATGATGCGATCAAACGTGCTCGTCGTGGTGATGGTCCAACTCTTATCGAAGCCAAAACATATCGCTGGAAAGGTCATTCGAAGAGTGATGCGAAGAAATATCGTACACGTGAAGAGGAAAAAGAATGGCGTGCGAAAGATCCAATCAAACGATACAAGCAAGTTTTAATTGATGCTGGTTTATTTACGGAAGAAACAGCAGAAGAACTTCGTTTAGCTGCGAAGAAAGAAATAGAAGATGCAGTTAAGTTTTCAGAAGAAAGTCCGATGCCAACTTTAGATGACTTGTTAACAGACGTTTATGCATAGGAGGGAAAATCAAATGAGAGAGATAACTTATTTAGAGGCAGTACGTGAAGCAATGAGTCTAGAAATGCGTAAAAATAAGGATGTATTTATTTTAGGGGAGGATATCGGTGTTTATGGTGGAGCGTTCGGTGTTACACGCGGCATGATAGAGGAATTTGGCCCAGAGCGTGTTCGTAACACTCCAATTAGCGAAGCAGGTATCGCTGGTGCTGCAGTAGGTTCAGCACTAACTGGTATGCGACCAATTCTTGAATTACAATTCTCAGATTTTATTACGATAGCATTAGATCAAATTGTTAACCAAGCGGCGAAAATTCGTTATATGTATGGTGGAAAAGGAAAGGTCCCAATGGTAGTGAGGACTCCAAGTGGCTCTGGAACAGGTGCTGCTGCACAGCATTCTCAAAGCTTAGAAGCATGGGTAACGCATATTCCAGGGCTTAAAGTGGTTCAACCTTCTACTGCCTATGATGCAAAAGGATTACTGAAGGCCGCAATGGATGATGACAATCCTGTTATTTTTTATGAACATAAATTATTATACAAAACTTCTTCAGATGTGCCTGAAGAAGCATATAGTCTGCCATTAGGTAAAGCGGATGTTAAACGAGAAGGTTCTGATGTCACTATTGTCGCAACAGCAATCATGGTACACCGTGCACTAGAAGCAGCAGCAGAACTTGAAAAAGAAGGAATCAGTATAGAGGTGATTGACCCTTGTACTTTAGTACCGTTAGATGAAGAAACCATTATTAAATCGGTAGTGAAAACAGGACGTGTGGTTGTGGTTCACGAAGCGGTTAAACGAGGTGGATACGGTGGTGAAATCGCTAGTATGATTGCAGAAAGTGAAGCGTTCGATTATCTTGATGCTCCGATTAAACGTCTGGGTGGAGCACCGTCTCCTGTGCCATATCATCCAGATCTTGAAAAAGCACATGCTCCACAAGTATCGAATATTATTCAAGCTGCAAAAGAAACTTTAAACAAGGTTTAAGGGGGGGTATCATGGCGAAAGAGGTTTTTATGCCAAAATTAAGTAGTACGATGGCAGTTGGTACCGTACTTCAATGGTTCAAAGAAGAAGGGGATTCGGTTGAAGTCGGTGAACCACTTTTTGAAATCATGACAGACAAGATTAATATAGAAGTTGAATCCTATGAAGAAGGAATTTTGTTGAAGCGATACTACGATGTAGATGATGAAGCTCCAGTTAATGCGGTTGTTGGATATATAGGTGAAGCTGGAGAAGAAGTTTCTGATACACCTCCGGAAGTTGTCGGTAGGGAGTCAGGAGAAGATGAAACGATGGATTCTTCGCCAACTAGGAATGATGCGGATTCAAATTCAGGTGTAACTGCTAAGGAAGAAATTCAAGAAGTGGTGGATAATGATAGGAGAGTGCGTGCGACACCTGCAGCTCGTCGCATAGCTCATGAAAATAATGTAGTGTTAAGCATGGTTTCAGGATCTGGTCCTAAAGGAAGAGTACATGAATTAGACGTTATGACATATGTGAATGGAAATAAAATATTTGTAACACCACTTGCAGAGAAAATTGCTAAGGGAAATGGTGTGAATCTCCGTCAGGTTACTGGAACGGGCCCACGTGGCAAGATTGAAAAAGCGGATGTCCTAGCGTTTGTTGAGTCTCAAGAAGCACGATCTAGCTCAAATACTCATGCCACAGGTGAGCGTGTAAAACTAAAAGGCTTACGTAAAGCGGTTGCGGATAAGATGATGGATAGTGTTCGTACGATTCCGCATGTAACCCTTACAAGTGACGTTGACATGACAAAAGCTATGGAATTGCGTAAGGCATTATTACCAATAATCGAACGTCAAACTGGATATCGTCTCTCGTATACAGAAATTATCATGAAGACGGTTGCGTATGTTCTTGAAAATCATCCTAAAGTAAATGCTTCAGTAGTTGGTGACGAAATCGTGATGAACAATGAAGTGAACATTGGTTTAGCAGTTGCTGTAAAGAATGGATTGATTGTTCCTTCTGTGAAACAAGCTAACCAAAAAGGATTAACTGAGCTTACAGAAACAAGTAAGACGTTAGGAGCTAAAGCTAGAGATAACAGGTTAACTCCTGATGAAATGAGAGGAAGTACCTTCACGATTAGTAATCTAGGAATGTATGCAGTTGATGGATTCACCCCCATCATCAACCCACCAGAAACAGCGATTTTAGGAGTTGGTAGAATTGTAGAGAAGCCTGTAGTAGCTAATGGTTCAGTTGTGATTCTTCCAATGATGGTTCTAAGTCTATCATTTGATCATCGGGCAATTGATGGTGCTCCGGCTGCGGCATTCTTAACGGAGCTAAAGGAATCTTTAGAAGATCCATATAGCCTATTGGTTTAGGAGGAAACGACATGAAAAATTTTGACTTGGTTATTGTCGGTGGTGGTCCTGGTGGTTATGTTGCTGCTATTCGTGCAGTTAACGCAGGTCTTTCTGTTGCTCTTATTGAGGGAAGAGACCTTGGTGGTACGTGCCTAAACCGTGGATGTATCCCATCAAAGACATTCTTAAAACATGCAGAAGCATTCAATCAAATTAAAAACGCTAGTTGCTACGGTATTACCGTTAATGATTTTTCTTTCTCCATGGAAGAGATGGTGAGCCGTAAGAATAAAGTTGTAAAACAATTATGCAGTGGAATTAAAGGACTACTGAGTCAGAATAAGATTACCTTTTATCAAGGTTTTGGTACGGTTCGCGATGATAAAACTATTTCGGTAGATATAGGTAAAGGTACGGAGAGTCTCCAAGCAAGCAATGTTATTTTGGCAACTGGTTCTCAACCATTTGTTCCTGAAATACCAAGATTAGATAAAATAAACTATTATACGAGCGATACTATTTTTGATATTGAAGAAGTTCCTTCCCATATGGTTATTGTTGGTGGAGGAGTAATCGGCCTAGAGCTAGCTTGTGTGTTTAATAGTTTAGGCACAAAGGTTGATCTGGTAGAAATGGCCGATAGAATAATACCTACTGAAGACCCCGATGCTTCCGCATTCTTGACAAAACAGGTGGTTGCAAAGGGAATAACAATCCATACGAATACTAAAATCACAGGTTTTAAAGACGTTCATCCTACTGTGGTTGAAATGGAGAAAAACGGAGAAAAGGTTGGGCTTGAAACGAATAGTGTACTCCTATCAGTTGGCCGTGTACCGAATGTAATCGGTTTAGATGAATTGTCCGTTGAATTTGATGGCCGATTTGTTAAAGTCGATAAAAACTTAAGAACTTCTGTTAGTGGAATATATGCAGTTGGTGACTTAATTGGCGGATATCAGTTAGCTCACGCAGCTAGTCAAGAAGGAATATATGCTGTTAATCATATTCTGGGAATTACACATAAAAAAGACTTACCGATGCCACGATGTATTTATACATTTCCTGAAGTTGCTAGCGTAGGGATGACCGAACTAGAAGCAAAGAAGGCTGGATATAAGGTTAAAACTCAGAAAGTTGATTTAGCTGCAAATGGTAAAGCGATTGCTGCAGGAGAAAACAGTGGATTTATGAAGATTATTGCTGATGAGAAGTATGGTGAAATTCTTGGGGTAGTTATGGTTGGAGCACATGTAACCGAAATGATTAGCCAAGCTACATCGTTCATACATTTAGAAGGAACTGTGGAAGAAATGGAGTCCATGATCCACCCACATCCAACTGTATCTGAAGCACTATTCGAAAGTGCAGCAGCTTGGTTAGGGAAAGGAATACATTATAGTTGATTGAACATAACCCAGGCAGAAATTTGCTTGGGTTAGTTTTTCTATGTGCGCCGTCCTAATAGGGTGAAGTCCGCTGATAATGGTATTCCACTCTTAGTTCCTTCAGAATAAAAGTGATAATCCTGGTATAATCAGGAATTCTCTTAAACGTTTTAACTGGAATTTTTCTTAATCTAATTATTGTACCTTTAATACATCTCCTTGTAAGACTATGATGTAGATTACATAAATTTTTTATAAACTTTTCTATAAATCAGCTCACTAACATAATTAATTAACACTATAAGTAGAAGGTATACAAATTATTAATGCTGATGATGTAACTTAGGTATAAAAACTACGATTTGACTTTTGATTTGAAATATTAAACTGGTATAATCTACATAAAAATAAGGAAGTAGGTGATATTAATGATTGTACACAAAAGAGAAGTACTCCATGTAATTTCCAAAAACAGCTAAAAATTACATGGAGGTATGAACAATGAAAGAGAGCGACTACGATAATGAAAACATTTTTGAAAAATACAGCCAAATGGATCGGAGCAAAAGAGGGCTAGAGGGAGCGGGTGAGTGGCAAACCTTAAAGAAATTACTTCCTGATTTTCAAGGAAAGAAAGTCTTAGATTTAGGATGTGGTTATGGTTGGCATTGCATCTATGCTTTAGAACAAGGAGCAAGTTCTGTAGTAGGGGTAGATTTGTCTGAAAAAATGTTGGAGGTTGCTAAAAAACAAACAACATCCAAAAAAGTAGAGTATATCCATTCAGACATTGAAGATATATCTTTTGCGGAAAATACCTTCGACATTGTTCTAAGTTCGCTAACTTTACATTATATTGAATCTTTTTCTGATATAGCTAAAAATGTTCATCGTTACTTAAAAGGTGATGGGGTTTTTGTTTATTCAGTGGAACATCCTATTTTTACTTCTGATGGGAATCAAGACTGGATTTATAGTGAAGATGGTTCCATTGCTCATTTTCCAGTAGATAACTATTTTTATGAAGGCAAGCGAGCGACGAATTTTTTAGGAGAAAATGTAACTAAATACCATAAAACATTAACCACGTATGTAGATGGTTTACTGAAGAATGGATTTCATATTAATCGAATCGTAGAGCCTATGCCTCCTGAAAACATGATAAATGTTCCAGGAATGAAAGACGAACTTCGTAGACCTATGATGTTGATTGTCTCCGCAACAAATGAAAAATAAGATTACTCACACTAACATTAAAGCTCATACTTATTATGGGTTCGCATATTTTAATAATGAACAAAAGCGCAAACTCCCGATTAGAAACGTAGCGACTGGAGCGAGTCAACGGAGATAAAGGAATCACGGTGAGCTTGCGAGCTGATGATGACTTATAGTAGGTGATTCATGAAGTCACATCGTTTCTAGGCGGTAGAGCTGGACGTGGCTCAACACGCCCATATTTATCCATATGGGCTAATTTTATAATTTCCGAGACTATTAGAAAGTAGTTAATGTCTATCATTATTAGTTAGGATGGTTAGACACTAACTACTCCTCACCTAAATTCCTAAACAAATAGGAAGGTTATTCTTTATTTTCACGAGATAAGATCACAATTGGAATGAGTATTAAGGAGAAAATCCCTCCAGCAAACGATAACGTTTCATAACTTGAACCAGCAACAACCATCCCTGACAAGGCTCCACCGGAAGCTCCAGCTAAAGCAATAAAAACATCCACTGTGCCTTGAGTCTTGGCACGAGTTGAAGCTTCTGTTGAATCAACAATCAGAGCTGTTCCACTAATTAATCCGAAATTCCATCCTAATCCAAGTAAAGAAAGAGCAACAATTAGAAGAAATACAGAATTACCTGGTGCTACCCCTGCTATAACACCCGAAAGGAGTAATGTAACTCCAGCAGAAATCGCCATGGCAGGACGACCAATCTTATCAACAAGAATTCCCGTAAAGAGGGAAGGAAGGTACATAGCTCCGATATGAAAGCCAATCACAAGTCCGATGGCACTTAAATTGTGGTCATGATTTCCCATATGAACGGGAGTCATTGTCATAATTGCAAGCATTACAATTTGACTTAGTACCATAATGGTAGCACCAACTGTAATTCCTTTTTTATTTATTTTTTTCTTCTCAATAGGTTCCGAATTTTGCTTATTCGTATTTATTTGTAACGCTATAATAAATGGATCAGGACGTAAAAAAGCGAAAAGCACAAGACCTGCCAATATAAATGAGACTGCGGATAAGATAAACGGGCCAGCTAATTCTGGAATACCAAGAAAAACAGCAACATCCCCCATAATATCAACTAAATTCGGTCCCGCAACTGCACCAAATGTGGTGGCAACCATCGCTATACTTACAGCAGTGGCGCGCTGCTTGTTAGTTGCTAAGTCTGTCCCAGCATAGCGGGCTTGTAAATTAGTTGCAGTACCTGCCCCATATACGAGTAGAGAAATGAATAATAAAAATACACTATTTATGATGGCTGCAATTACAACACCTAATGCTCCAAGTCCGCCCGTTATAAAGCCTGACGCAAGCCCCATACGTCTTCCAAAACGATTTGAAAGTCTTCCTACTATTAATGCAGCTCCTGCCGATCCTAACGTAAATAAAGCAGCTGGTAACCCTGCAAATGAGTTGGTACCAAGCATTTGTTCTGCAAGTAACGCCCCAACTGTTATTCCAGCAGCTAATCCTGCTCCACCAAACATTTGAGAGATAACTACAATGATTAATGTGCGTTTATATAATTTTTTTTGGTTCTCTGGATTATCTAAACATCCTTGTGCCAATTCATTTAGTTTAGTAGACAAATGAAACACCTTCTTTCCAATTTTTATCTCATAAAAAGTCACAACCTTATCAGCCCATTCTACAAGCTCTACACAATCATTCATCGTAGAGATTGGGCAAGAAGTTGTTTCATCTAAAAATCTTAATTTCAAACATGTTCAACAAGCCAATAATTCGCCATCTAACTCTTCAAATTTATTCATTTGCTCTTTTACATTAAATTTCCCATGTTCCATGCTTTCACATTCAACGGCTTCACCCATTAAAAAGAACGTTATGATCTTTTGTTATTCAGTATTGGCAAACCTAAAAGCATTCCAGAATTTTTTTGATTCTTTTGTTTCTAAAATGATTCCTAATTTCATTTTAATTCCCCAGTTGATTTGTCTTGGAATTGATGCCAATCTTGAACGCTGTTTTCTAAACGATGGGCATTTATACCGTTATTCTTTAAAATTTCTACTGCTTCGACCGACATCAGGCAGTACTGCCCCCTACAATAAGCAACAACATCATAATTGGTTGGTAAAGAAGAGAGTTTTTCCCTTAATTCTTCAATTGGTATCGAAATAGCACCTGGAATATGAGCTTTTTCATATTCTTCTTTTGGTCGAACATCTAATAATACTACTTCACCTTTTTCCAGTCGCTCTTTAAGTTCTGAAAGAGTAATCCCATCCATACCAAGATGAGCATTTAAAAATTCTTCTTTTATTTGTTGTACCTGTACAAACTGTTTTTCTGACAAATTATGAAGAGAAGTTAAAAAGTTCGAAATGGCTACATCTGCTAATTCGTAGATTACGTAGTTCCCCTTTTTCTGAAACGTTACCAACCTGGAATTAGTAAGAGTTTGTAAATGTTGAGATACATTTGCCACAGACATAGTAGTTGCTTTTGATAATGCTTCCACCGACTTAGGACCTTGAGATAGTATGTCAAGAATTTCTAAGCGCTTTGGGCTCGAAAGACTTTTACCTATTCTTGCAAATTCTTGATACAATAAATTTTTTAGATTTCTTTCATTTAACAATTTAAATCACCTTCTTATCTATTCAACTATTTAATTGAATAATTGAATTATAATCGCCATGATTATTCTTTTCAACAATTATGCTCCGTTAGTTAAGAATTGGATTTAATTATTTTGGTGTCCAAGCGTCTTAGGTATTAATTATGATAAAGTGAAACTTTAATCAGTTGGGAGTTTTGTTTATCCACCACGGATTGTTATTACCACAAGGGTATGACCTAAAGGCCTTTGAACCAATCGGACATTTATCCAAGATCTATTCGTCAACAGGTTAGGGTGTTAAAGTGTAGAAAGTGTTATTTACATCAAAAGGATTATCACACGTATGAAACACTGACTAAAACTATTATGCTTATATCCAATGTTATCACGAAAAAATATCAACAAAAACGACTAAATGGAAAAAGCCCTATGGAATATAGGGCAATGGCCGCCTAGACAACCTTTATTATTTACACTGACTGACTTGACAGGGTGGATTTCAATATAACTTTGTATACTCAGAGTCTAGTTCAGAGTTTCCTTATCTAAACTTCCCTTAACCCTTAACTCTCCCTCTTCAGGAGATATCTGATTAGAATATGTGCAAAACTACATGTTTATTGCAAAATTACGGCACTCTTGAGCACAATGTAAGCAAGTTTTACCACAATATTGTGATTGCTGATCAGGGTGTTGTAAGCAATGATTTCCACAAACCTCACAAATCTGTGCGCATAACGATGCAATAGATTTTGCAAAATAACTGTTACGTGCAATACTCTTAGCAGTTAACGTACAGATATCAGCGCAGTCCCTCAGTAGTCTTAATTGTTCATTTCTATGGCTAGAACTATCCATTTGTAGAATTGTATATATGGTAGATTCACAAACAGCTTCACAATGTTGGATTGTTTTAATAATTTTATGATAAGGCAAATGACTCTGATCCGTTTGATAGGACAAATGATTCTGATTAAACATTGTATCGTACATATAAATTCCTCCAGAGTTTTTTTAATTTCATAACAGTTTTATGATATGTATGGATATCTACCTATGTTTAAGACATAAGCCTACTTTTTAAAATTAGTACTAACCTAATTGGTCTTTTCAGTTGGTTCACAAAACTTCAAACATAGTTGCATAAATATCGATTCCACAAAATTCATAGTTATCTACTTTTGCTAAAAAACATAAATAAATGAATAAAAGTTCTCACATTATTAATTATAAAAGAAGACAAGATATATAGGAGATGATTACCATAAAAATAAAAAAGAAAAGCATTGTAATTCTAATAAGTGTTCCTTCAAAGTGGATTTAACAGTATTTGCTTATAATGGCTTATTTGACTCCAAAAAGCCAATGAGTATTGAAAAAGTCTATGAGGCTAAAGGGATATACTAAGAATGTTGAGGGGAAAATAAAGGAATTTGAGGAGCATTTTGCTAACGAAGTTTAGATATAACCGCCGTATACAGAAAAATATGTGGAGAACTGATTAAAAAGAAGGTAGAATTATATGAATATGTTATTGATAATTCAGTTGTTAATTAATAATATAAGAATTCATTTATACTCGTTGGGGTAATATGAGAACGTTTTATATTAATTGCAATTCTGGAATTACTATTCAATTAAAGAAAAACGAAATAATTTATGTAAGGGGGATGAAAAATTACCGCAAGCCAAAATGATAAAACCTCTTTTTAAAATTTTTTCCTTCCTCTTTTTTGTTGATAATATCCACTAATCGGCTTACTATAAAAATAGAAGGTGGGAGGGGATCTAGAATAATGAAACTTCATATAATTGCTTCAGTTATAGCTGTTTTAATAATAATTTTTATACTAACTCAAAAAAATATAAAAAAGAAATTAGATTTAACCGTAATTGTTATTGCTGCTATGCTTATTTTTATTGTAGAAAATCAATGGATTTGGATATCGGTTTTCGTACTTACATTAGTTTATTTTGGAATAAAATATGCAAAAAGTACGGGTGATTCTTGATGGATTGAGCTATCCAGCCTAAACCACATACTATCTCAACTAGGCTTCTATTAGTACCTTTTTTTCTAGTACATTATTAAAGTAACTATAGTGTGAGGTGTTTTCCATGCAAGCTGTCTTAGTCTCTTATTTCTTCAGTTTTTTTGCCTGTTTTCACACCTCTGAATAATTAAGTTTATTTATATAATTACTTTAACTCCATAATTCTATATAGGAAGTCATAAGTCCTGTTATTTCACTGACCCAATTTTCACTCCTGCTTGATGAGTAACGTAGTAAATATCAAGCAGGAGAATCAAAATTAAAAGGTGCCGAATTCTAGTTTGATCCGTCTATTTTAGATGTGCCTTTTACCGGTGCTTTAACACATGTTTTCTTGTGATAAAAAAGAGTAGCAATGCAACGAGCATTTCAGCAATTGGAAGTGCTAACCACACACCAGCAATACCAAAGAACTTTGGTAATAACCATAGTAAAACCAAGATAAAAACAAAGCTTCTTAACAAAATAATAATGATCGATGGGCGAATTTCTCCAATGGACTGAAAATAAGTCATGTAAACGAAATTAAATCCAAGGAAGATATAGCCTATGAAAAACAATCGAATGCCCTGCACAGCCAATTTACGTACCTCATCAGATTCGAGTCCGAAGAGTGATACGAGTAAAGGTGCAGCAAACAAGCCGATGAGAAGTAGGATTCCCCCCAGCGTGAACGATGCCTTCTCGCCAATCCTTACACTCTCTTTGATTCGCACTTTCTCTTTTGCTCCATGGTAAAAGCTAATTAATGGCTGTAGTGCTGACTCTATTCCAAAAAATGAAAGGAACATGAAGCCGTGCAAATAATTGACGACTGAAAAAGCAGCGACTCCTTCTGTGCCAAGCAAACCAACGACTGCTAAGTTATACCCAGCAACGAAGACAAGGGTTCCCGCTTCAGCTAGAAAGCTTGGGAAGCCGATCGAGAAGATGCTTCCAAGCATTTTCCATGACCACTGGAACGAAGGGCTTCTTAGATTCGAATGCTTTTTAAAGAAATGGAGCAATAGGACGAGTAAACCAGCGAAGCTTGCAAGGGCAGTTGCAAGCGCGGCGCCTAAGACTCCTAACTCCAAGACGAAAATCATATAGTAATTTAGCCCGATATTAATAATTGCAGTCGCACCAAGCGCAACCATCGACAAGGTTGGGCTGCCATCATTTCGGACAAAGATGCTGAGCAGCTGTTGTAAAGCAATTAGCCAACCAAGCAAGAACATAATCTTCAAATATTCGACGGTATGAGTAAGGGTATCTGTATTTGCGCCTAGCAGTTTTGCAATCGCCTCTACATTAACATAACCGAAAACGCCAACGATTAATAGCAGCAATAACGCACTGACAATAGCCAATGAAAATACACTTCTTGCTTTAGTCAACTGCTCGCCTCCGGTATAGATCGAATAAATGGTTCCCCCACCAATACCGATCCATAGTGCGATCGAGAATATTAACGAGAAAACTGGCATGGCAAGGTTGACACCAGCTAGCCCTTCAGCTCCGACCCCGTTACCTACAAATATTCCATCGATAAGGATATTTATCGACATCAGCATCATTCCTAATAATGAAGGAAAGAAATACTGAAAAAATACTTTCTTAACGGATTGTTGTTTCAAGTTTGCATGTGCTCCACTCATCTGTCATTCCTCCTACAACTACTTACAAAAGAAAGTATAAACCTTCAAGCTACTTGAAGGTCAATCTTTTATTTACTAAATACCTAAATTTAAGCTGCATATACTGATTTATACTTAATGACATACAAATGGATTGCAGTAATATTGAAAAGAAGCACAGTTTTAAATCAGGAGCAAATTGTCAACAGAGTACTAAATACATGAGTAGTTATCAATATCCAATTTAACAGGGGAGGAATTTTTTGGTTCGTATTCGAATAGATGTATGGTCTTTAACACTGAGGCTATAGTAGATGAGTAGTACTTAAAGGACATTGTAATGAAAATGCCCTTTAAGTTTATCCACTCTATTACATTATAGATTGAGAGCAGCGAGAGTGGATATGGCTTGGGAAAGGGGCTGCTCATAAATCTTTTCCCGTTTTCTAACTAAGCTACACATGTTTTCAAACATAAAAAGTCCCCCGTAAAAAGGAGGAAAAAGAGAAGGTAAACATATAGAAGATAATTTAAAATCATCTTGTGTATTAGTTTACGTAATACGTTTATTGCATGTTTGTTATAAATTACTCACTTTTTCATATTTTTTTATAGCTGATCAACACTATTTACTATCCTCCACCTTTTATTCCTGAGGCAAATTTATTTAAAGCCTATGGTTTTAAAAATCTTGATAGTACTGGTAACAACATCTCAGGGTTAGGCATATGGTCCTGTCCTTCTAGTTGAAAATATGCTGAGTTTGGAATCGCCTTGCTAAGTTGGTTGGCAGTATCATGTATAGAGGTAGGGCTTTCTTCGCCAACAATTATTTGTGTTGGTGTAGTTAGACGAGCAGCTCGTGTAACAGGTGGTAAATCCAAAGCTAATGTAGTATCGTAGGCAAGGGTAGGGGCAAGTGCTACCATCGTTTCCCATTGTGGTGATTGCTGCATACCCATAATCACTTCTTTAGGTGTACCGATCCCTTCCAAGAAAATACGGATTGCTTGGTCATGCTTACCACTATCAAGCAATCTATATAATCCCTGACTTAACGCTTTGAATTCTTCTTGGTTTGCCTCATCGTTTGAATAGGCAGGGTCATACATAACCAGCTTTTTTACTTTCTGGCCAAGTCGGATTGTAGCTTCTAGCGCAAGAATAGCTCCAGAAGAATGTCCGTATATATTAGCTCTACCTCCAGCTACGTCTATCATCGCTTCAATGTCTTCTAGTTCACGTTCCATTGCGTATGGCATTGTATTACCACTGTTACCCCGCCCACGTCTGTCATAATTGTAGACTGTAAATTCTTCTGCAAACACCTTGGCATCATGCAAGACTGGTGCAAATGAGCGGAAACAAGTGGCTCCTGTTATAAAAATTAGAGCAGGTCCTTTACCATAGGTATCATAAGCTAGCATTGTACCATCTTTTGATCGGGTTGTTTTCATGATTTATCCCCCTTTATTTAGTTGTTCTTTTAAGCGATTTTATTACCATTTTTCTTAATCCTGTCAACTATATCAAATTATTTTAAACGATACTTCTTCTCGATTGCTATATTATACCATTTATAAAGTGAAGCAGATTATTTATAACTAGCTTAACTAAATAAAGGCCACCCATGTTAACTGGGTGACGATTCTGAGGTCATTCTAAAGAACTATATAGAAAACAAACGAATTGCAACAAGCCATTTTATCTCTGGACGTACAGAAAACTGGCTTGTTGTCTAGTATCATATAGTCTTATTCTTATCTAATAAACTATGGATGGAATAAAAACACAGATTATTTAAACCATCCTCATTACGTTTGGTAATTCATCCGTAAGATATAACTTTAGGAATATATTAAAAATTAGTGGAATTTATACTATGAGACCTGTCCAATCATTTTCCTTTGTATGTTCATAAAATGAAATAAAAGAAAGGAGGATGGTTATGTGTTATTGTCATTCTTGTAATAAAAAACACCATCATCTTTGTGACTGGTGTAAAAAGAAGTTCCATTGTGATTGTTTCCATTGCAAAAAGAAAGAATGTTTTTATTATTTCCATGATGGAAGCCATGACTGCTGTGATCATTGTAGAAAGAAATTTGAAAAGAAATTTAAAAAGAAATGTCGCTTTTGTGACTCATATTATTAAATGTTGGAATTATTAAAACGGTCTAGCCCTCACCATGGTGGGGGCTTTTACTTGTTGCTAGTACTATATTTATATTGTATGTTTCTCCTAAGTTAAAGGTGCAAAAATATTTCTATTTTAGCTTTATAAAAGAAGAGAAAAGGAATTGTTAGGCTTTTCACAATGCATATAGTGCCTATTTGTTATGGCATAGAGGTTATTCCTAGCTACAGTTCAAACGGAACATCGTATCAAAGCAGTTGCAACTGTTAGTGCAGTGGATTTCGGTGAATGGTACGTGGAGAAGATAGTGCTGAAAGGCAATTGCAAACACTTGAAGTCGTTGCGAAGCAGCGTACTGTAGAGACAAATGGAACAGAAGCTGACACACGCAGTTATAGTGAACAATTCTACGAATTATCAAATGGTCCAAAGGAATTATTCTGGGTTGAAGGTGCAACACATGTTGCTTTGTATGATATCCCTGAATATGTAAATCAAGCTGTACCTAAGTTAACAGCGTTTTTTGGCAAGATTCTTTAAGAAATACGTTTAAAAAAGCAGCTTGGAATCATTAAAGCTGTTTTCCTGTACATTTTAGGAAAACAGCTTTTTCATAATGCGAAAGGTTGTGAGCCGTATGAGAAAGAACAGTAGAAAGGAACGTTAAGAGGATATTACAAAGCTTCAATATTTTGTTTGATTATATTATGTTAAAAATTAGTTAGAAAATGTAACTTAGCCTCCGATATAAACACTTTCACAGCTTCCCGCTGCCGGTTCATAATAACAATGGTTTTTATATTGACCAGAAAAAGGTTGATCATACCATGTTGGAGGGCACGGTGCATATGGATTAAAATACCAAAGAGCATATTTCCCTGGATGTTCCCTCCAATAATCCAAATTCTTTTTTGCTAGTTTTTTTTCAACAGATCTCGCCCTATTGTAAAAGAGATTTCCTTTTTGAACAGCTTCAAAAGAATAATTCCCTCCTTGTACTTGAAATATAACTTGTGAAATGGTTTTAACATCTCTAAAATCTAGACAATCTGCTTTAGCACGATTAACGATAACATTTCCAACATATAACATTCCTTGTTTTCCTTCACCTTCAGCCTCTGCTCTCATCATCCTTGCCATCAAGTCAACATCAGAACTTCGATAATTTACTCTTGCCATTTTTTCACCTCAGTTTATTGTATGAAAAAAACTACATTAAAATTATCATTTATAAAGATTAATGTTCCAGTATTTACTGTACCTTCGTAAAGAAACTAGACAATATAGCTAGTAATTAGTAAAATAACTTAACATGACAAGGGGGACTATTCGGATGAAATCAGGTCAAAAAATAAAACAGTATATTGATGATAATCATTTAGATGTAGAATATCTGGAAGTAAACGAGTCCTGTCACTCCGTTCGGGAAGCTGCAAATGCTGTAGGAGGTAGAATCTGCGAGTTTGTTAAGAATATTTGCATGATTAGTAAAGAAGGTCAATTAATTGTAGCAATTGTCAATGGTCAAGACAGAGCAAGTACATCAAGGGTAGGCAAGGCATTACATATAGATCGTCCACGTCTAGCGGATGAGGATGAGGTATTACGACAAACAGGTTATCCAATAGGAGGAGTTCCATCTTTTGGTTTTGCTGCTACCTTTTTAATCGATCCAAAAGTAACAGAATTAGAATATGTTTATACAGGTGGAGGCTCCATTAATTCATTAGTAAAGATAAACGTTAGAACGTTAATAGAAGTTAATAAGGGGATAATTGCAAGAATTCGAAAATAATATTTTATAAAGTGAAACCTCAATCAGTGGGGGGCTTACTGCCAGTTATATGTGGGATAAAATCATCATACGTTAAATTTCCCTTTAAATACGCTTTAAAAACAAGGATTTATGATTGTACCAATATTTGTGCTAAGATTAATTTTATGGTTAATAAATCTAGCCATAGTATGTTTTTCGTATCAATAAAGACATCGTGATATAAGATGTTATAATGCTATATTATAGAATTTTACTAGATGTAATAACCACCACTAGTGAATAAAAAGAAGGTATGGAGTTGGAATTTTTAACTGAAAAACTAATAGTTATAGCTTTATTTATCTTTATCATTCATTCTATTGAAACACTCGCTTATGCTGTTAGGTTATCTGGGGCGAGAGTAAAGATGATTGCTTCAGCGTTATCTCTCTTTAATATAATGGTAATGGTTTCAAGATTAGCTAATATGATGCAGCAACCTTTTACAGGTAGTTTAATCGATACCGCACCAGTTCATAATGCTCAAGAATTTGTAGAAACACAATTTCGCATTCTCATAGGTGCGTCAACAATTGGGACAGTATTTGGAATCCTATTACTTCCTACTTTTATAGCACTCTTCTCAAGGGCAATCATTTACCTATCTGAAGAGAGAGGTTCTGTTCCATCTTTATTTAAGAGAATTGTTTCTTTAGAGTATATGAAGCGTGGATTAAAGCATGTTAGTTTACCAAGATTTACATACTTGAAAGGTACTACGCTCAAGGATATTCCAATTAGATTGTTTTTTGTAAATATGATAATAACCGCAATTTATACAATTGGCGTGCTATCTGCCTTATACGCAGCATTACTGGCTCCTGAGCGTTCGTCCACAGCAATTATGGCATCAGGTTTAATAAATGGGATTGCAACAATACTGCTAGTTATCTTCGTAGATCCAAAGGTTTCGGTAGTAGCTGACGATGTAGTTAACCGGAGAGGAAGTTATCAAACACTTAAAAACATTTCCTTGCTGATGATTATCTCGAGGCTATTAGGAACGCTGCTTGCACAATTGTTGTTTATACCAGGGGCGAAATATATCGCTTGGTTTACTCATTTTATTGTTTAATGTTCGGTAAAAGCTACGTGCAATAGTTAGAAAAACACATTTTATGCTGAAGCTCTCACTATAATCAGTGAGGGCTTTCTATTGTTATTTGCGGCTATCATTCCATCAAAATGTAAAAGCGACGATAACTTCGTTACTATCTATTATTAAATCTGTTTCAGCAGTGGGGAGGGAATTGCAGTATTTGGTTTTGAAAAAATGTTTCTAGCAGCTACAGCTATTGCGTTAATCGGAAGCTTACTGCCAATCCGTTCAGTGACAAGTGTAAAGTAAACTAGATTTTACTTTATAAGAATTAGAATCGGAGTCTTTAAAAATATATGGTTCCATAAAAAGGTGGTATGTGTTTAATCAGAACCTGTACCACCGTTTCTCTTTACATTGTAGTTTGTTAGATTTGGTTATGTAATTTATTTTTGGGTAAAATTACGCAGGAATATATTCCCTTTTGTCGAATAGTAGAAGATGAGGGGAGGGAATATTATTAAGCAAATTAGCGAATTTATTATAAATGGTGATAGTTATTTTGGTGAAGGATATTATATTAAATACGATAATAGCTTACATATTACTGACTTTGATCATTCGATATTTAAAGTATTTAGCAGATTATTCAGAAGTATGGTAATAGTAACAGATTTGAAGTTAACTGGACCAGGCGGATTTGAAGTTAGTTTTAGCGGGAGCTACTTTATAGATGAAGTAGACTATGATGTAATAATATTAATTAAAAATTAATAGTCGTAGGGTCTAGGGCGAAACTAACATAGTTAACCCCAAAGCTGAACGATAAAAAAGCATAGTCAAAAAACGTGACTCCTTGAAAAAGAAGAACGCTTTTTCTGCGTGCGATGTATCGCTGCGAAATCTTCCTTATCCTTCGGAAACAGCTGAGCTGAAGATTCCGCAGAAAAGCGGTCTTGCTTTCCAAAGGAACTGAAGCCATCGCTGAAAACGTATTATTTTAAAGGAGTGATGATAGAATCTATACATTGAACTGATTCTTCAAATGAAATTGTTCAGGTGATTATGTGATAAATACTTTAATCCGATTGTTAATAAGCTAGTAGAAAAATTTATTGAACCAACAGACGATTTTAATGCTAGAGTTTTATTCCATATATTGTTTAGTGTAACGATTTTATCTACTTTACTAACAGTGATCAGATCTTGGATTGGCATGAAAGAGATAAGTCTAGAACCGATTCAAAACTTCTTTTATGCCTGGCCCGAAATTTTTTCATAGCTTTTTGGATTGAAGTTTTGATTGCACAGCCGATGGCACGATTTGTTATGAAAAATTACACAAAATACAGAAAAATAAGGAGAAAAGCCTAAATGTGTAATACACTGACTTAAAGGTTTTAAGTGTAAACGAAAGATGATGATTAGAAACTCTAAACTTAGTGAAGTAATCTAATAGTTAGTTATAGTTAGGGGATGGACACCGTATTTTATTGGACGCATGCCCTTTCGTTTTGTCTTTTATTTGCTTGTTATTTTAGTAATTGAGTTTTTTAATAGTATTTTTTTACTAAATCAAGAAAATTTTTTATATTGGGGGATAATTCCTTATCTTCTTTCCGACTGCAAAGGTATACAGGTCGTTTAATATCAACGCCTTTAACTTTAACTCTCCCCACCTCTTTACGATTCAAGTGTTCTTGTATAGCGAGAGAGGGTGCTAGCATTACACCATATCCGGCTATAACTGAACGAATAGATTCATTTAAACCATGAAACTGCAAACCTACACGGGGAGGTGTAACACCGTGAACCCTACATAATGAAAAAAGAATTTCTCTTGTAGAGCTCCCTTCCTCTCTTAATAAAAATGGCTCTTGAACTAAATCGGATAGTAATATCTCTTTTCCATCGTATTTGTGACCTATCGGGACAATAAACCAAAAATCGATATCCACTAGGTGGTGGAGGTTTAAGTCTGATTGGTTCCAATCTTCGTTTACTACAAAAGCAATGTCTGCCTTATAGTGAAGTAATTGTTCAATTACTTCATTTGAATTACCACTATATAGTTCTACTTTTACTAGGGGTGAGTCTTTTTTTAGTTTAGCTAGCCATAAGGGTAATAAAAAATTAGCTGGTAAATAAGTTGATGCTATCCGTAAATTTTCTTGTTTTCCATTTTCTAATTGCCTCAGTTTATATTCAATGTCTTTTTCCATATCAAATAAACGTTCAGCGTGTTTAAATAAAAATTGCCCCTCTTTAGTCAGTTTTATTCCTCTTCCTTCTGCTTTAATTAACTTCAATCCTGTTTCTTTTTCTAAATTACGTATTTGAATGGTTACAGCAGGTTGACTAATAGAAAGAACTCTTGCAGCCTCGGTAACACTCCTTATAGATGCCACAGTAGTAAATATTCGAAGTGAGTGAAGATTCATTGATAAAACCCTTTCATAAAAAAATCTTATAAAAAAATTTAAAATATATATTAGATTTATCATTATATAATGTATACCATTTATATAAAGGGTAGTAAAGGGGGGGAGAAATATTGAATACACCAATCGGTGAAGAAGAATTCACACACCAGAGAAAACAAAAGAGGCATAGAAAAATATATGTCATTTCCTTCCTTACTGTTATGTCAATAATTGGCATTGGAACATGGATATGGGAAATAAAAGGAGGCAGCTATCATTTCTTCGTTTTAATTCTTATTGGATTAGGAGCCTCTTTTTTGGGGACTTTAGCGGGAGGAGCTGGTTTAATTACTATACCAGGTATGATGTTAACTGGTATTCCAATTCAAACGAGTATTGCTACGAACAAGTTCTCCTCTGGCATAGCTGCATTTTCAAGTGTATTTTATCTCATTCGTCATAAGGAGCTTTCAATAAGGTCTATAATGAGTAATTTATTAGTAGCATTTTTAGGAGGAATGGGTGGATCGTTATTAACTTCCCATATTCATGAAAAGACGATGAATATTGTAGCATTCTTATTACTTAATCTTGCATTAATAGTGACATTGATAAATAAGAAATGGACAGCTAATATCCAATTTGATCAACAGCCTCTTACATATAAGATGAATTTATATATTCCTTTGTTTGTGGCTGCCTATGATGGGGGATTTGGCCCAGGTTCTTCTACATTTAGTATTATTTATTATATGAAAAACAGCCATACTTATATGAAGGCTGTCCAAATGACGAGGGTTCTAATCCTAGGAAGTTGTGCAGGGGGATTTATTGTATTTTTTCAAACAGGATTTATCATATGGTCTTATGCAATTTCAATGGCTATTGGTTCTATTATTGGTTCGCAGATAGGTCTTCTACTTCTACCTAAAATCCCTCAAAAAATAGCTGAAAATCTTTTACTGATAATCATCTGCCTATTAATTATACAGATGAATCAATTTCATAATTGCTGTTTTTAAAAATGCATAGAGTTGTTCCTTGATGATTTTCAAGTTTTTTTAATAAA
>NZ_CANMAB010000054.1:0-27008 GCF_947495635.1 uncultured Virgibacillus sp.
GAAAGGGAAGTGGGCAGCCGGAGTGGTGGTCAAGCAGTAGCTATTATTCCATAATAGCTACTAGAGGAAGCGTAAATTTGAGCATGTAGTGATAAGGACTGAGCGAATTTTGCTCAGTTTTCTTAAGAAAATTCCATAAGGGGGGATGATATGAAGATGGATCGAAGTGACACCTTTCAGAGTAAATGGTTTATTGGTATAACATGTCTTAAAGTGATCACGATGTATGCTTGGATACCGAAGGATATGTTTGATGTAACAATACCAAGTGTAGACCATTTTATCAGGACATTTAGTGATGCATGGCCTAGGTTTTATGAGGGAAAAGAATTTCTTGAGACGTTTCCTTATCCATCAGGAATGCTATTTATATTAGCGCTTTTTTTCTTGCCAGTTGTACTGTTCGGATTGGATGGGCAGCATCTTCAAACGTTTTTTATACAGCTACCAACATTACTAGCAGATATACTTATTTATTATGTACTACTGCGAACGTTTCCGACAAAGCAAAAGCGGGTCATGTTTATCTATTATGGTTCCCCCCTTATTTTTATAGCGAGTTATCTATATCCACATCATGATTTATTACCGATAGCTGCTTTATTGCTATCGGTATTTTATTTACTACGCAAACAGCATGTCGTTGCTGCGGTTTTCTTTGCGGTTGGATTGTCGTTAAAAATGCCAGTAATTTTTGCATTGCCATTACTTCTTATCTATTTTTTGAAAATGCATCGAACGATTGATGTAATGAAATTCAGTATAATCGCACTTGGGACTTGGTTTCTTTTATCAAGCCCTTTTCTATTTTCAAAGGGGTATCAACTATCGGTTTTTTACTATGAAGATCAATTTAAAATGCTCGATATATATTTGGAAATTGACTATCTCAAGATTTATGTAGCACCGCTTGTTATTGCATTAATTTATATTCACTTTTTTCGATTCGATAAAATTAATGCTGATTTATTGTATACCTATTTAGGCATGCTTTATTTTGCATTTGTGCTATTTATTCCACCAATGCCTCATTGGTATGCCTGGTCCTTTGTGTTTGCGTCGTTCTTTTTTATTAAGACGTATGAGAATAAACATAATATGTATCAATATTTACTATTAACTACCGCTTATTTAGGTTATTTTATCTTTTTTTATCCCAATACAAATCCAACATTACTTGCTATTTCTGAATTCTTTCATATCGATCAGAATGATAGCTTTGTACCTAATTTGATATTTACGTTATTTGAAGGGATTTTGCTATGTTTAATTTGGATTTTTTATAGGTATGGCATTATTAGTAATTCCTTATACAAAGTGCGGTTAAGGCCAACCGTAATTGGCATAGGCGGCGATAGTGGTGTTGGTAAAACAACACTAACAAAAGGGTTAATGAATTTATTTGGTGCCGAGAGGTTACTTATAGTTGAAGGAGACGGTGATCATAAATGGGAGCGAGGTCATGAGAAGTGGAAAGAGTATACCCATTTAAACCCGAAGGCCAATTTTCTGCATGAACAGGCGTCTACGTTAGAAAGGTTGAAGAATGGTAACTCGGCAAAACGCGTTGAATACGACCATCAAAAGGGGAGCTTTACAAATCCCCAGAAGATAGACCCGAATGATTTTATTGTCATGTGTGGACTACATCCACTTTTATTAGCCAGAACGAGAAAGGTATTAGATTTAAAAATTTATCTGGATACAGATGAACAATTGCGAAGACATTGGAAGATTATACGAGACTGTAACGAACGTGGTTACTCGATAGAGAAGCTGATGAAGCAAATTGACGCTAGGGTGGAAGATGCAAAGAAATATATCTATCCGCAAAAAGAATATGCCGATATTATTATCAAATATTATACAGATAAGCCATTTGCGATCGGGAACCCAGATGAGAATCCTGCAATTCAATTAACAATCACCTGTGATGCGGATGTTTTTCTCGAGCATGTATTGGAGGAAATGGATAATGCAAATATTTCATATACACATGATTATCACGCTAATTTAAAGCATCAGATGATAAAATTACATGCGCCAATTGATCGGCAAACAGTCCATGAATTAGCTAATCTCTGTATTGAAAATTTAAATGAAGTTACTCGAGGTCATATGATTGAGTGGCGGGATGGCTATGAGGCATTTATACAATTAATTATCCTCGTATTTATTAGTGAGAAAATGAAAGGTAGGTAATTGCAATGGATTTTAAAGCAATCCTATTGGACCTTGATGATACACTATATGATTATGAATATGCGCATCAGCAGGGGATGGATGCCGTATTTGCTTATATAGCTTCTCATACATCTAGGAGTTATGCGGAGCTGGAGCAAGTGTTTCAACTAGCAAAGAATTCTGTAAAGGCAGATCTAGGTGCTACTGCAGCTTCCCATAATCGAATGCTTTATTTTCAACGGATGTTTGAATATTTACACGTAAATGCGCAAGTACATACATTAGAAGCGTATCGGTTATATTGGGATACATTTTTACCAGCGATGCGGCTGAAAAAAGGTGTTCATGCTTTTCTAAATAAAACGAAAGAAATACCAATTTGTATCGTAACGGATTTGACGACTCATATTCAGCATCGGAAGCTAGTCTATCTCGGTATTCAAGAACGCATCAACTACATGGTGACGAGTGAAGAAGCAGGTGTAGAAAAACCACATCCGCATATTTTTCAGCTAGCTTTAAACAAATTAGGAATGGAAGCAGGAGAAGTCATTATGATTGGTGATCATTATGAAAAAGATGTCGTAGCAGCATCGACATTAGGAATAACATCTTTTTGGTTGAATCAAAAGGCTGCTCATAAAAACCCACTAGCTATAGGGAACTTTTTGCATGTATACGAAAAATTAACAGCATCTCGCCTGCTGTTATAAAACCAGTTTATGGAAGGGAGTGGATAGAAACATGGTTGAGGAGAAGAAGCTATTTGTTGGGCTTTCACGCTTCGCTGGGGAACGGTTCGATTTAATTCAAGCTGGAGGTGGCAATTCCTCTGTTAAGTTAGCGAATGGAAAGATGCTCATTAAAGCCTCGGGACAACTGCTGTCGGATGTAAATGAGACGGATGCCTTTGTAGAAGTTAGCCTTAATAAGATACAGGAAATCCTAGAAAATGAACAAGTCTTACATGAAACAGATAAAAAAAAGCGAGAGCAGCTTGCCGGGAATTTAATGAAAGAAACGGTATATTCGGTTGACCATAGACCATCTATCGAAACATTCCTACATGCTCTGCTTTATAAATATACGCTTCATACGCACCCAATCGTCGTAAATATGTTTACATGTAAACAAAATGGGAGAGACCAACTACAGTTGCTATTTCCTGAAGCTCTATTTATTCCATACGAAACACCCGGGATCGATCTCGCTATCAAATTAAACGAGAGGTGTGTGAACTATCTAGATCAATGGCAGCAATTACCTCAGATTATCTTTTTACAAAATCACGGATTAATTGTTAGCGCGGATGACGCAAATGAAGTGAAGCGATTAACCAATCATGTTGTTATGACCATTGAAAAGCATCTAGGTGTTTATTTCGATCACTATCGACTTAGCAATGAACTTTCACAACTAATGTACACGGTTGACAGCTCCCCAATCACTGCTTATTTATCGGAGGATCCTTACTTGACACAGATGCTCCAGCATGTGCGAACAGTATTTTACAAACCGCCTTTATGTCCAGATACATTTGTGTTTTGTGGTTACTACGCTGTAAATGTAACTAGTAAACAGGACGTAGCAGCATTAAAAGAGTATATGGATATGTATCAAACTCTACCGAAAGTAGTTATTTATAAAGGCTACTTATTTTTTGTGTCTGTAAATCGCAAAAAAGCAAAAGAAACGGAGGAAGTATTCAAAGCACATATTATGACACTTGCATCGTTATATGGTGAAGAACAACCATTAGATAATAACGAGTTACGGTACTTAAGCGATTGGGAAGCAGAGAAATTTAGACAGAGCGTATAAAGTAAACGTTTAACAGTAGAGGTTTTCCTGCGCGTTAATAAGGGATTAGGAGGATGAAAGTGAAAATTATTATACCTATGTCAGGACAAGGCAGTCGATTTGTTCGAGCAGGTTACCAGCAACCAAAGCCATTAATTGAAGTGGATGGCATGCCAATGATTGAGCATGTAGTGAATTTATTTCCCAAAGAAACGGGCTTTATATTTATTTGTAGAGAGGATCACCTGCAAGCCACAAATATGGAAAGTATACTTAGGCGGATTGCTCCAGAGGGAAAAATTATTAGTATATCACCACATAAGCAGGGACCAGTATATGCAGTTACAAGAGCTATGCAGGAAATAAACGATGAGGAAGAGGTCATTATTAATTATTGTGACTTCTCTTGCTACTGGAGCTATGATGATTTTCTAGCACGTACTCGAGAAAGAAATGCTGACGGTGCCATACCGGCGTATAGAGGTTTTCATCCCCATATGTTAGGAACAACCAATTATGCATTTATGCGTCATCAGCATAACTGGATGCTAGAAATAAAAGAAAAACAGCCGTTCACTTCGAATAGAATGGAGGAATTTGCTTCAAGCGGAACCTATTACTTTAAAAAAGGCTTTTTTGTAAAAAAATATTTTACAGAACTTATGGAAAAGAATATCCATGTGAACGGAGAATACTATGTCAGTCTCGTTTATAACCTATTACAAAGGGACGGATTGCATACATTCATTTACGAAATACAACATATGCTTCAATGGGGGACGCCAGAGGATATGGAAGCATACCAGCGTTGGTCGAGCTATTTTCATAGGGTTATGGAAGGAAACAAAGCCGAGGAAATATATCCAATGACAACCATACTACCATTAGCTGGTGCGGGGAGTCGCTTTGCTAGAAATGGTTATTCGCTGCCGAAGCCTTTTATAGAGGTTTCTGGGAAACCGATGTTTATACAAGCAAACGCATATTTACCACAGGCTAACAAACAATTTTTAATGTGCTTGGAAGAACATATGCAGCGCTATGATATAGAACAAGACCTAAGAATGTATGGGGAGTCGGGTGAAATTTTAGTGGTAGAAGAGCTAATGGAAGGGCAGGCGAAAACCTGTGCATTAGCCTTGGATAGAATAAATCTGGATGAATCCTTACTTATTTCAGCCTGTGACCACGGAGCCTTATGGAATGAGGCCGTATATCAACAATTAATGCAGGATGATGATATTGATGCCATTATATGGACGTTTCGAAGACATCCTTCTAGTAAAGTAAATCCAGAAATGTATGGATGGGTGAAGGTGGACACACAGAATCGTGTAACAGAGGTATCCGTAAAGCAGCCAATCAGTGATCATCCTTATGATGATCATGCGATTGTTGGGACGTTTTATTTTAGAAAAGCGAGCTATTTTCAACAGGCTATCAACCGGTTATTTGCAAAAAATATACGAGTGAATGGTGAATTTTATATAGATAGCTGTTTCAATGAACTAATCGAGATGGGATTACATGTAAAAGTGCTTGAGGTGGATCATTATATTGGTTGGGGTACACCTACGGATTTAAAAACATTCCAATACTGGCAGAGCTTCTTCCATAAATGTGCTTGGCATCCCTACCGTTTACATTTGGATACATTTATAAATAAAGACAAAATATCTGAGTTGGATGCATTGTATCAATGGAAAAAGCCAGTTTCCCTTTAATGAATAGCCATGTTAGACAGATATTGCGTTTCATCGTAGTAGGAATGTCGGCTGTTGCTGTGGATTGCTTGCTATATTTTATCCTGATTCCAAATTTAGATCCCAATATTGCCAAACTGATTTCATATATTTGCGGAATGATCATTGCCTTTCTTCTCAATAAGTATTGGACGTTTGAAAAGAAACAACATGCTATCATCCAATTTTATAAGTTTACACTTCTGTATGTAAGTACACTTGGAGTTAATGTTGGTGTAAATTTCTTCATCCTGACGCATATAAGCTCGATAACGTTAGTTGGCTTTACGATTGCGACGGCAGCAAGTACAATTATAAATTTTACGATTCAGAAATGGTGGGTGTTTAAAAAATGATCAGGTATTCCATTGTGATTCCTTGCTATAATGAGGCGAAAAATATCCCAGCTTTATTAGCTAGATGGGAGCAGGTAATGGAACGAAAGGATGTCGAAATTCTCTTAGTCAATAATGGTTCCAAGGATGAAAGCAGCGAAACGCTGCAGCAATGGGTTCCTCAATATTCTTTTGCTCAACGCTTAGAAATTGAAGTGAATCGCGGATATGGATATGGTATTTTATACGGTTTAAGTCATGCCAGAGGTGAATTTTTAGGGTGGACCCATGCAGATTTACAAACAGATCCATTAGATGTTATCAAAGCGATGGAGGTAATAGACAATAGTCCCTCACCTCAACATATATTTGTGAAGGGAAATCGAAAAAATAGGCCGTTGTTCGATCAGCTGTTTACAGGCGGAATGAGCTTGTTTGAAAGCTTATATTTAAAGCAAAAGCTCCGTGATATAAATGCGCAGCCAAATGTATTCCATCGTAGCTTTTATTTAAGCTGGTCTAATCCGCCAGATGACTTTTCGCTGGATCTATATGCGTTCTATATGGCTAGGAAGGCCGATTTGGAAATTCATCGGTTTGCTGTCGTATTCCCAGACCGATTACATGGGGAATCAAGCTGGAATAATGGGTTAGCTGCCAAGGTAAAATTTATAAAACGTACCCTAGATTTTAGTACGACCTTAAAAAAGGAGTTAGCTAGATAATGGACTATATTGCTCATCGAATAAATACCGTTGCTCAATTAAATAAGCTACCTAAGCATTATGGGGTTGAGATTGATTTGCGAGATGCAGGAGGACGCATTATTTTGCAACATGATCCTTTTGAGGATGGAGAGGATTTGGAGGAGTTTCTGCAGCATTATCAACATGGTTGTATGATCTTAAATATTAAGAGTGAACGAATTGAGCATAAGGTTCAAACACTATTAAAAAACTATCATATTACGAACTACTTCTTTCTAGATTCTTCCTTTCCGATGATTTATGAACTGACACGTCATGGAGAACGGAATATTGCTATCCGATTTTCCGAGTTCGAAGGGATAGATACGATTCTTGCGATGCAGGGGCGAGTGAATTGGGTTTGGATAGATTGCTTTACCAGACTACCAATTGATAGGAAACGTTTTACGAAATTAAAGCAAGCAGGATTTAAATTATGCTTGGTGTCTCCTGAGTTGCAAGGCAGACCAGAGGATATTACTAATTATCAGGATGATTTACTAGCGAATGCTATACATGTGGATGCAATATGTACAAAACGTGAGTATGTCCATCTATGGGAAGCGTAATGGATCTAGGGGGAGTTTAGGGTGAATGATAATAGGACAAAGAAATATGGATCATTGATCTTCTGCCTTATAATTATTCTCATTAGTTTATTTTCCGTTTACTTTTATCAGGTTGCTTGGGGGTGGCCTGTAGTAGATAGCTTTCCACAAATTGAGAAGCTATTAAATAAGCAGTTTCTGCCAGCTGACTTTTATACAAATACATTTGAAGAATTTTCCCCTAGATTGTACGTTTCCTATTTTTATATTTTTGGAGCAAACGTGTTTCATGTAGATTATACAGTGTTCATTGCATTTGTAAATCTTTTACGGATCTTTCTGCTAAACATTGCAGTTTTCACTTTATTATATGTTCTTAGCAACAAGCAAACGTATATCGCTCTTATTGGAATGTTCTTAGGAGCCATTTCTTTTTATAGTATTCCGAGAACGATTGCCTGGTTTTTCAGTACACCTGTATTCAGTGCAGCGGAATTTTCCTTAGTGTTTATTCTGTTTGGCTTCGTTCTAATTTATCGAGCTAACATCTTTTCATCATGTATGTTATTTGCTATTGCTATGCTGCTTCACCCTGTATTAACATTACATGGATTAGCGATAGCTGGACTGCTTTTCGTTGCTACGTATAATTTCAGTGAAATCAAATCGATGATAAATCGTTGGTCCATTTTAGGTTTGCTTTCGATAATCGGAGCATTTTTCGTTAGCTATATACCATTAAAGCTGTCGGAAAAGGGAGTAGCACTCTTATCGAGTAAGGAATACACAACAATCATTGGTGATCTTAGACATCCCCATCATTATATTCCATCGAAGTTTGGTATCGAAAATTGGTTCATTGCTATCATGTACGCCGTTATCATCATCTATATGATGTATGTAATAAGAAAGAGGCTGCCAGCTTCTATTCTAAGGTTTCTCAAGCTGTATGGGCTTTATATTACGTTCATGATGGCTATTGGTTATCTTTTTGTTGAAGTGGTTCCTATCAAATCGATCGTAACCATAATTCCCTATCGCACGTTTGTATTTGTCCCCGTATTCTATTTATTTATCTTTGCCTATTACATGTATTACAAATTACGAAATAAAGATTATCTTTCATTCCTATTGCTGCATCTTCCGTTTATTCCTGTACTTACACAGGATATAAAGCTCTCTACATTAATGATGGGGGCTGTATTCGTTTATGCAGTATGGAGTGATTGGTTGTTCGCTAAAAAAGGATTGAAGCTTCATATTTATTTAGATCGCTATTTAATGAAACGAATAGGTTTACATTATTTCTATTTGATACTCGTACTATTGGCTTTTGCAGGTAGCTTTTTTGTGTTGGATCGAAAACTAGCTTTTAATATTCCTGATATTTCAGAACCACGGAATGAGCTTTATGCATGGGTGAAGGAACATACCGCTCAGGATGCACAAATATTAGCAGATATTGATGTGGATCATTTAGTAAATCAAAAACTACGCTTAATTGCAAATCGAAGTGTACCGGTTAGCAAAGACTTTCCATTTAATGAAAAATATTATAAGGAATGGGCGGAACGGTTCATGGATATATATGATGGAAAGTATGATAATGCTGGTCATATCAATGAATTGACGCAAACAGAATTACGGTCTTTAATGAAAAAATACCAGGTTGATATCATTTTAAGAACCGAGAAGTTGGAAGGAACATCTTACTTTTCACTACAGAAAACGATCCCATTAAAGGGAAAAAATGTGTATATATATAAGGCAATGCAATAGAAGTTTAACATAATGTGGGTGCTTGCTAGAATCCAGCTGTCGAGCGAGGTGAAAGAATTGAAGAAGAAGTATTTGCTATTTTTAGGTCTTGTTGTCTTAGGTGCTGTTTTTTTGATAATGAAATTTACAGATGAACAAGGCGGTGGTGATAATAATTCTACGTCGCGTTATACTGTGGATTTGGAACGATGGGGGATCTATAATGATGGTACACATCCAAAGGAAACGACAGAAGGCTTAAACAAAGCGTTACTGTGGGCAAGTAGAAATGATTACAACACGTTTTATATACCGGCTGGAACGTATCTAATAGATAAGGGACAGGAGCCGTCTGATCCGAATGCTCGCCTAAATATGGTAAGCGATCTAACACTAGAACTAGCTGATGAAGCAACTCTAAAAAAGGAAACCAATTCATATGAGAGCTATGAAATTGTATATGTCGGTCCAGAGACGAAGAATGTATCGATTAAAGGTGGGACATTTCAAGGGGATCGCGACACACACGATTATACTGGAAAGGATACGTCTCATAGCCATGGCACCCATGAGTTTGGTATGGGAATATTAGCTCTTGGTACCGATAATTTAAAGATAGAAGATGTAAAGACGATTAATTTCACTGGAGATGGCATTATGGTTGGCGGGAGTTCGAAACAAATAAATAGATTAAAAGAAAGTGATTTTGAATTGGGTGCAATTGGTAAGAAGGGAGAATTGATAGCTGATTCTACGAAGATTCGAACCAAAGGAAATGTAAAGACAAATTTCCAGCATCCCGTTTTTGATGCAAACAGAGTTATTCAGCTCTCGCGCCCAAAAAATATGAATGCCAATACCCCTTATGATATCTTTTTTTATCGTTCAGATGGTACATTTATTCAAAAGGTAGAGAATCAGGAGCTTGATTGGAGTATGGTCAATGTGCCAGAGCAGGCAGCGTACTTTCATGCTGTGTTTGATACAGAAGAGATAGCTGGCGTAGAACTGGAGTATTGGAATAAGGATATATCCAATCAGGTTGAAATAAAGCATAGTGAATCAGCAAATAATCGTAGGCAGGGAATAACCGTTGCAGGCGTCTCTAACATGGAGATCACGCAAAATAAGATACATAACATCAAGGGAATCGCCCCTCAATCAGGAATTGATATTGAAGCAGGTTTTTATCCTAATTACAATATCCTTATAAAAGAGAATCGGATATATAATAATGAAAGGTATAATATTATTCTTTATGATGGTCAAGATGTCACGGTTGATGAAAATTATCTTGGGCCGAATAAAGCGAATTCCTCCATTGGTCTTGCGATAGCTACATCGTTTCGGTCTGGTGCTGTTATTAAAAATAATACGTTTGATGCTAGTAAAATTGTGGCGGAAGGTGAAGCAGTCTTTCGCGGTAACCGTATGTCGGACTCGTTAGCAACGATTTTCGGTCCAGATACACTACTTACAGATATGGAATTCACAAATTCACAATTAAGTATTCAAAGTAAAGAGCCATATGGCGTAGAAGTTTCAAATATTACCTTAGCAAATGATAGAAAACAAATCAATTCGCTACAAATCAAGGATCAACCCATAAAATTAAGTGATGTAACGATCACAGGCGAAACGGTCGAACGTAATATAGTCGGTGAAGTAGCTGATGGTAGTATCTTTAATCGCTTGAAAGTTATTGACTATAACGCAACGTATGGACTTGATTTACCTAGAGGAACATATAATGGCTGTGAATTTGCATCATCAGAGCCAGGAAAGGGAAGGATTGATCTGAATAGTTTAGGTAACTATGAATTTAACGATTGTGTATTTAAGCAAATTGGCGATTTACATGTAGATAATACTGGTGTAGAAGCTGTTATTCAATCTTCACAATTTGAGTCAGCAACAAAGATCCCCATTATCCGTATTAATAAAGCGAAGGAGGTAGCCATCTTAGATAATGTGATATATACAGAGATTGATTCCACTTCAATTAAAGAATGGATATACATTAATGAAAATACAGCACCACATGTTAAGCAAGAGGGTAATACGATAAAGTATCTAGGAAATTAGCTTGACTTCATCGTTCTTAGCATTGACAATAGCAGAGAGTCATGGTAAATTAGCACTATATTCTTTATAAAGAACGAAATTGCGAAGTTATTCGCGCTTTTTTATCCATTTAATGTTCTTTATAATGAACGAATGATGATGAAAGGGGGGAACTTCATGAAAAAAGAATGGGAAAAGCCTGTATTAGATCAGCTTAGTGTAAGCCTTACCAAGGGCAAAGGCCATGGTGGCAAATGGTGGGATGATAGTGATGATTCAGGAGACGATAATCTTGGTAGCTAAAGAAAACATCGTTTTGTTAGCGACTGAACACTTCTTGAATAAGAATTAAAACAGCCATATCACATTACTTACATTAGGGCTTGTCTCATCCTGTAGTTGTAAAAGTAGAGAGCTAAATTTGAGACAGCCCGAACAAATTTAACTTTAATCCGTGGGGGGTTTTGTTTATCCCCACGGATGGTTAGTACCACAAGGGTATGACCTAAAGGCTCTGAAACGAATCGGACATTTATTGCTTGAAGTGGTGTCTTACTGCCAGTTATATGCGGGATAAAGAGGGGGAATGAGAGGCGTGGATTATCGGGCATTCGGATTAACGATATCTAGTGATATCGTGTTACCAGAGCTACTGCCTATGTCTTTTGAAAATGAGGGACAAGGACGTGACGTGATCATAACGAGAGCGGATTTAACGGAACAATGGGCAAGGCTATTTCAAGAGGATGAATTTTTTATAATTAAAGAGAATTTTTGTATGTTTAAGGTTGATGGGGTGGCTATCTATGCAATCCATGGAGGAACTAACATAACTGTTTCGCCATGTGATGGTGCACAGGAAGATCAAGTTCGTTTATTTATCCTAGGTACAAGTATGGGAATACTATTAATGCAGCGGAAAACGCTTCCTTTACACGGGAGTGCGATAGCTGTTGATGGAGCTGCCATTGCCATTGTAGGTTCCTCAGGAGCTGGAAAGTCTACGCTAGCATCTGAATTTTTACAAAGAGGATATCATTTAATAAGTGATGACCTTATTCCAGTAACCTTCCAGAAGAGTGGCATTCCATATATTAAGCCAGCGTATCCCCAACAAAAATTATGGTTAGAAAGTTTACATCATTTTGGAATGGAGGAAACGAAGTATCGTCCACTTATCGATAGAGCATCAAAATTTGCTATTCCGGTCTTGAACCAATTTGTCTCCGAATGGTTACCTTTGGTTGGTGTATATGAATTAGTAAAAAGTGATAAGCAGGATATTCAGGTAAAGCCAATTCACAATCTTGAACGGTTGCAAACGCTGTATAAACATACGTTTCGCAAGTCATTACTGAAAAAATCAGGCTTATTGGAATGGCATTTTCACACGATAGCTAAAATGGTAAATAAACTAGATATCTATCAATTACAACGCCCAACGTCCTATTTTACGGCGGAACAGCTTGCAGACGTTATCGAATCAGAATGGATAGCAAGGAGGAATACAAATGATCAAGCAGCAAAAGCTTATCATCCATCAATTAGTTAGCCAAGATACCAATGCAATTGTAAGTGACATGGATGGTGAAAAAGTCATGCTATGTATGGAAAATAGCTCGTATTATAATTTGGGAACAGTGGGAGGGGATATTTGGGAACATATCGAAAAGCCAATATCCATCAAGGCTTTAATCTCATTACTAACTAGTCAATATGATGTAGAGGAGCACGTTTGTGAGGAACAGGTTCTGACTTTTTTGGGGCATTTATTAAACGAGGGATTAATTCAAGTTAATCCGGAATCGCTATCATAGAATATGCTTCAATGTAGCGATGCAAGCAGATAAGAGCCTAATCTTTATTTCCTTTTTAAATGACGTTGGAAAGGAATTAGACATGTATGATGCATAACGTAAAATTATTTATTTTATTGAATTCTGAAGCAAAAATACGTTTATTAGAAGCTTTCTTTTGTTTAGGATGGGGAAGGATTCTTAAAGCATTACCCTTCGCAATGGTTTCTCCTTTGTTAGGCAATCAATCGGAAGAAACATCAAGTCAGATCACAGAAAAGAATATCCACGTGTTGAAGCACATCTCAGAATCTATTGAAATAATGAGTCGATACACACCATGGGATAGTCAGTGTCTAGTAAAAGCGATTGCTGGACAAAAAATGCTACGTCGACGCCATATGGAAAGCACATTGTATTTAGGAACGGCAAAAGATGCGAATGATGAATTGATCGCTCATTCCTGGCTACGTAGTGGTTCTTATTATGTTACAGGTAAAGCAGGAATGAGAAAATTCACGGTGGTAGCAACATTCGCGATGCGCACAAATTCAGGTAAGTCCGTTGGTGATTATCATGGATAAGTATTTAAACCTTTCTCGCCTACCGAATGAAGTAAAGCTACTTCTTGACCTTATAAATGAAAACAATGAACAAGCTATTTTTGCAGCTATTGATTGGGATAAATGTATAGATCTTATGAAGCATCATCGTATTTATCCATTACTTTATTCGAGGCTTAAAGTGAACAAAGCAATATCGTTACCTTCTGATGTCATACAGTTTTTAAGTAAGGAATATAGACGCAATACAATGGAAATGCTTCATCTTTCAGCAGAAATCGATGAGGTAAGTAATGTTTTTGCCAAACAAGCTATTCCGCTTATTGTTTTAAAAGGGCCAGTGCTTGCACACGAGTTATACGGGGATATTTCTCTACGGACTTCAAGTGATATTGATGTACTTATCCCGCTCGATCGTTTGGAGACAGCAGAGGCATTACTTAAACGCTTTGGATATGAAAAAGATGATTATATCCAAACTATTTTAAATGATTGGAAATGGAGACATCATCATGTTACATATATTCATCCACAAAAACAAATTAAATTGGAATTACATTGGCGATTACATCCAGGCCCTGCCAAAGAACCGTCTTTCACTCAATTATGGGATAGAAGGAGGAAAAGCTCGCTTCATAAGTCACCTGTTTACTTACTTGGATACGAGGACTTGTTTTTGTTTCTTGTTTCACATGGAGCACGTCATGGCTGGTCAAGGTTACGATGGATTATAGATATACAGCAAATGCTGAAATTGCAGAAAATGGACTGGATGAGCTTAAATAAGCATTTAAAAAAGTACGGTTATCATCACATAGGCGGGCAGAGTATTATGTTAGCCCGTGATCTAGTAAACACGACACTTCCCAAGGAATGGAAAACGCTTTGTACAGAACGCTCCCGAGCGTTAGCGCAAGATGCATTATTTTATCTGGAAAGAAAGGTGAATCTCCATGCTTCCCCAGTTCCTGAAGAGGTTTCTCGCTATCATAAATGGCATTTGTTTTCACTCATGGCACCGAAGCAAAAGCTAGTTTTTATATTAAGCTTTTTATATCCGTATCCAGAGGATGGAGAAACATTACCACTGCCGAAAAAACTACATGTTTTATATTTCCCGCTACGCCCTTTTTTATGGCTTTGGAGAAAGACAGTGAGGTATGCAATTAGGGGGAGCACGAGATGAAAGATATTTATTACTTCCTAAGACAAATTCATGAATTTGCTGGGAAAACACTTTACGTAAATTTGCTTGCTATGATATGCATGAGTTTTTTGGAGGGAGCAGGCATATTACTACTCGTCCCAATGATAAGCTTGATGGGGATTGTTGACATAAATACAGAAGAGCTAGCAATAATACAACAGTTTGATTTCTTATCTACCATTCCGAGCTCAATGGGGTTGCCTATTATATTAGGCATTTTTATTTTGCTAGCAATCGTACAGAACCTTCTCCAACGGCGCGTTGCCATTAAAAATGCTATCGTACAGCAGGGCTTCCTAAGGCATTTACGTATACAAACATACAGTCGTTTAATGCAGGCGAATTGGGGCTTTTATCTAAAGCATCGGAAGTCTGATCTGATTAATCTATTAAAGAAAGAAATTTCCCGTACCAGTTCAGGAATAAATTCGATTCTTATGTTTTGTACGTCACTTGTGTTTACGCTCGTGCAAATTGGTTTTGCCTTTATATTATCACCAACTCTTACCGTAATGGTATTAATCTGTGGTTTGCTACTCATCTACTTTAATCGAAAGTTCTTAAAGCAATCCCTACAATTAGGTCGTAAAAACTATGAGTTAGGAAGAGATTATCTTGCAGGAATTACGGATCATATAAATGGAATCAAGGATATTAAAAGCAACACACTGGAAGGATCTCGAATAAGGTGGTATCAATCTATAACAGAGCGTATGCAAGCAGAACAAGTTCATTTTACAACATTAAAAATGACATCACAGCTTTACTATAAAATAGCTTCTGCTGTTTTAATCGCTTTTTTTATATTTGTGGCCATTCAGCTTTTACAAGCCGAAGGCAGCCAGCTCATGTTAATTATTATCATCTTTTCCAGACTATGGCCGAGGGTTGTAGATATTCAAGCCTCCATGGAACGAATTGCCACGACTATTCCATCCTTTCAAGCGGTAAAGCATTTGCAACATGAATGTAATCAAGCGATAGAATTTATGTCTCGATCTCATGAAGAAATAAAGCCAATAACTGTAAATGAGGGTATCAAATGCAAAAATGTCTATTTTCGCTATGAAAGTAACAAAGCTGGTTATACGCTACGTAACATATCTCTATTTATTCCAGCAAATAAAATGACCGCATTTGTAGGGAAATCTGGGGCAGGTAAAAGCACGTTAATAGATATTTTAATGGGTTTAAATAAACCAGAAAAGGGCGAGGTCTTTGTAGATGGGATTCCACTTACAAAGGAAAATTTGATCGAGCTAAGGCAAACAGTAAGTTATGTTGCCCAAGATCCATTCTTATTTAATACAAGCATAAGAGAAAATCTGTTGTTAATTAAGCCAGGAGCTACAGAACAGGAACTGTGGGAAGCATTAGATTTTGCATCTGCTGCTAAGTTTGTGAGGAATTTAGTGAATGGACTAGATACGGTTATTGGCGATAGGGGTATGAAGCTATCTGGTGGTGAAAAGCAACGGCTAGTATTGGCACGTGCGATCTTAAGAAGTCCAGGAATTCTTGTGTTGGATGAGGCAACTAGTGCGCTGGATAACGAAAATGAAGGAGAGATTTTATCATCGTTAAACAAATTGAAGGATAGGATGACACTGATAGTAATTGCCCATCGGTTGTCTACGGTTCATCACGCTGATCAAGTCATTGTGTTAGATAAAGGGGAAGTCAAGCAAATGGGGACTTTTAGACAGTTAGAATCGGACGATCAAGGTATCCTATGTCAGTTATTACAGAAACAGACACAAGCCATTCGCTAATCCATTTATTACGGTTTGAAGTAGAAGGAAAATACATGAAGTACCTTATATACAGTGAAACTTCCATCCGGCTTTTAGTGAAACAAATACGTACAAAGGCTTAAATCGCCACGTCCTGTGGCAACACCTTTGTGACCTACTTCCACGTAGGCCCGAACCAATTGGACATTTACTGGCAGTAGATCCTCCATTTATCCATATTTTGTTTGCTTGAAGAGGGTTCTTACTTCCAGTTATATGCAGGTTAAAGGAGATTTCCTGAATGATTACTATAGGGAGAAAAAAGATAGCCATGCTCATATTGTGTAGTTTACTTGGATTCGTTACCTATACAATATGGGATAATCATCGATTTGTTGTTGTGGAGCAAGAAATTAAGGTTAATGGTATTCAAGATTCCTTTAAAGATTTTACGATCCTACAAATAACAGATTTACATGAACAACTATTTGGGGAAAATCAACAGCAATTAATCCAAGCTATTAATGGTATTGACTATGATGTGCTTGTTTTTACAGGTGATATGCTCGATAGCATTAGAAGCAAAAATGATTCGGCGTTTTATACGATTATTGATGGGTTGGATAATAAGGAAAATATCCTCTATGTTCCAGGTAATACTGATCCGCTTAGCTATCAGGTTGATTCAACAGTAGAAACAAGTGAATTTATAAACGGATTGAAAAAAAGAAATGTTACGTTCTTAGAATCACTTTATACCATTGATAAAGGGGAATCAGCCATTCATTTTGTTAATTTTGAACTATCTATTATCAAAAATGAACGTGCTCTGGGTAATGTACAAGGGGTAGTTCAGCCTCCATATGCTCAAAATCCTGCTTATTTAAGTTATCAACAGCAGCTGATTAAAGATCTAAAAGTGTTAGAAGATATGGATACATCAGATCTGCTTATTGCCGTAAATCATTATCCTATTGTCGACAAGCGAATAGAAACGATTAAGGCTAGCCCTGATTTAATATGGAGGAAGTATGATCTAATTATTGCTGGACATTATCACGGTGGACAAATCAGGTTACCTATTCTAGGACCTATCTTTGTTCCTGAACCCTGGTATGAACCAAATCGATTTTTTCCTCCTGCTGATCGAGTTAAGGGGTTGTGGGAGTATCAAGGAACGAAGCAATATGTGAGTGCCGGCTTAGGGAGTAGTGATGCCGTATCTTTTTTAAATTTTCGTTTGTTCAACTCTCCAGAAATAAATGTATTAAAACTGACTACCAAGCAATAATGAAGCACACTGTTTTGCTATTTCGATAGAATAGTAAAAAATTGTATGCTATTATACATTTTCTTTACAGTTCTGTTATAGCTCTTTCTGAGACTATTATCCTATGTTAGTTTAAGAGAGGATAAAAATGTAGATAGAGAGAAATGCAAGAAGGAGCAACTGTAAGTGTTTACAAAAGGAAAAAAAGCTTCATCAAGCTTATACATAAAATTAGGTGTTTTCCTACTAATAGCCACATTCTTTACTGTTTCAACCGTCTATGCAGCAGACGATCTAAAAACGGTTTACCATGTGTATATAGACGGTGAGCACATTGGTAAGGTTGATAATGAGCAAGCGATTCAACAAATGATAGATAAGAAGATAGCTATAGTGGAGCATAATGATGACAATTTGACGTTACGTCCCAAACAAGATATTTCGCTTATCTCCGAAAAGGTCTTTAATCCAACATTTGATAATGAAAAGGTGTTAGCTGCTGTGCAGGAAAATATAACGATAGAGGCAGAAGCTATCGAGCTAAAAATTGGCGATAAAAGCGTAGGCTTTTTTAAAGATTATGAGACAGCGGAGCAAGTCATAGCAAGCTATAAAGCAGAATATGTCGAGAAACAAGAATGGCAGGCATTAGAGGAAAAAATGGCGGTAAATCCAGATAATCAACGTCCAACAAAAATTACCGCGGATGATTTAGAAGTTGGCGATCGTATTGTAACAAGTATTGAGCTTTCAAACCGTGTTACATATACAGATGGTGTTATTGATCCGGAGAAGCTATTAACAGTAGAGCAAGGTCTTACTATGATGAAAAAAGGAACATTAGAAGAACAGGTGCATAAGGTGGATGAAGGAGAAGTGCTAGGTGAGATTGCTAGCAAATATAATTTATCTATGGAAGAATTGCTTGAGTTAAACAAGTCGTTAGCTGAGGATAGCGTGCTCCATGTTAATCAAGCGATTCATGTGACTGCTTATCGTCCGTTTGCCGAGGTTGTTGTAAAGGAAGCACATGTAGCAGAAGAAAACGTAAAGCATGAAACGAAAGTGATTAAATCGGATGAGCTTTACAAGGGAGAAGAGAAAGTAAAGCAGCAAGGTAAACATGGTAAAAAAGAAGTCTTGTATGCTATGGAGAAACGTAATGGTGAAGAAATAAATCAAACAGTCATTGATGAAAAAATCATAAAAAAACCACAAAAAGAGATCATTATCAAAGGTACGAAAGTAATCCCTTCTCGTGGAACAGGCAAATTGACATGGCCAGCTGTTGGCGGTCATATATCCAGTCCGATGGGAAAACGCTGGGGAAGCGTTCATAAAGGTATTGATATCGCTGGGCCGAGCAGTCGCACCATTAAAGCAGCTGATAATGGAACCATTGTATCAGCAGGCTACGATAATGGAGGGTATGGTAATAAAATTGTTATCAATCATAACAACGGGATGAAAACCATTTATGCCCACCTAGCCTCGATGGATGTAGAGGCTGGTGAAACCGTAGAAAAAGGTAGTAAAATTGGTGTAATGGGGACGACTGGTAGATCAACTGGTATTCATTTACATTTTGAGTTGTATAAAGATGGGGTACGTAAGGATCCTACCGATTATTTAAAGTAATTATAAAGGACTGATTCAGGAGCTGCTCTTGAATCAGTCTTTTTTATGATATAGAATTAAGATAATAATGAACTCCAAAGAGAATAAATGTAAAAAAATTTAAAATTCCTCTCTCATCTACGTTAAAAACCTCTCATTGCTTTCGAACATATATAAGGTTATAGTAAAAGCAACTTACCTGATAATGAACCCGTATACTAGAAAAGACATTTGAACAAAAGTAAGATAAAATAAACTTAGGATTGTGAAAGAGAAGGATGTGGCAGATATGAGTCAAAAAATACTTGTAGTAGATGATGAACAGCCAATTGCAGATATAGTAAAATTTAATTTAGAAAAAGAGGGCTATGAAGTTATTGTAGCGAATGATGGTGACGAAGCGATTGAGGCTGCAGAAGCTGAAAAGCCTGACTTGGTCCTCTTGGATATTATGCTACCAAATAAAGATGGCAATGAAGTATGTAGAGAGATTAGAAAAACGCAAACAATGCCGATTATTATGCTGACAGCAAAGGATTCAGAGATAGACAAGGTGCTAGGGCTAGAGCTAGGTGCTGATGATTATGTAACGAAGCCATTTAGTAACCGCGAACTGATTGCTCGAGTGAAGGCAAATCTACGTAGACAGCAGGTAGTTCCAGACGATACTGTGAAGGCAACAAAGGATATTGTAATTGGATCGCTAGTCATCCATCCAGATGCGTATGTTGTTTCCCGTGATGGTGTACAAATAGAACTCACCCATCGCGAATTTGAATTACTTCATTACCTTGCTCGTCATATGGGACAAGTTATGACGCGGGAACATTTATTGGAGACCGTATGGGGTTATGACTACTTTGGTGATGTTCGTACCGTTGACGTTACGGTGAGAAGACTACGTGAGAAAATAGAGGAGAATCCTAGTAATCCAATGTGGATAGTAACCCGAAGAGGTGTAGGGTATTATTTACGAAATCCTGATCAGGAGTAGTTATTCATGAGAAAAGTCGGCTTTTTCCGTTCTATTCAATTAAAATTTATTATTATTTATATTCTTTTATTGCTGGTAGCTATTCAGGTTATCGGCTCATTTTTTACAGTGAAATTAGAGGAGAGCTTAGTAGAGAGCTTTAAAGGATCGATTATGGATCGAGTGGAGCTGTTAAGTCATAATTTAGCTCAGGCTTTTGCACGTGAGCGTGATGAGGACAATCCTGATGAACCAACATTAAATGAGGAAATTCAAAGTATTGTTTCAGAGGTTCAAGCAGATGATATTACAAGTCTACAGGTGATTAGTAATCAAAGTAGAGTGATTGCTACAAGTGACTATACAACACAGGATGATATTGGAAAGAAGACAACCAATAGTTATGTGCAAGGTGCACTTACAAGTAATGCCCCTCAACCTGATATACGAGCAAAGGCAAATGATCGGTTTTATATCCTAGCACAGCCTATTTTAGATAAAGATGATAGTGATATTGTTGTCGGTGTTATTTATTTAGAGGCGTCTTTAGAATCCGTCTATGATCAATTAAGCAATATTAGTAAAATATTCCTTCGTGGCTCGATATTAGCAATTACGGTTTCTGCCTTCATAGGGATATTAGTGGCTCGTACCATTACGAAACCGATTATTGAAATGCGTAGGCAGGCGCAAAACATGGCAACAGGTGACTTTACACAGAAAGTAAATGTATATGGAAGAGATGAAATTGGTCATCTTTCAGAGACATTTAATGATTTAAATAACCGGTTAAAGCATTCGTATGCAACCATTGAGGAGGAGCGTAGAAAGCTTAGCTCGGTTTTGTCAAATATGTCAGATGGTGTAATTGCTACGGACAATTCTGGTTCCGTTACGCTTATAAATGAAGCTGCAGGAAGATTAATTGGGTATAACCCTGATGATATGATCGGAGAATATTTATTGGATGTACTGCAGCTGGACGAAAAAATGGTCGATGTTACAGAATTACAGGATAGTGGCTCGATGATTATTGATTTTAGTGATGAGGAACAAGCGTTTATTGTGCGCGCTAATTTTTCCACAGTGTTTGATGATGAAGATGAAGTAACTGGCTTTATAACGGTGATTAGTGATGTTACGGAGCAAGAAAAGATTGATCAGGAACGTAGAGAATTTGTTTCCAATGTATCACATGAGCTGCGCACACCTTTAACGACGATGAAAAGTTATATCGAGGCGTTAACGGACGGTGCTTGGCAGGATAAAGAAATAGCCCCTAAGTTCCTAAGTGTGGCACAAAATGAAACGGAACGAATGATTCGTATGGTTAATGATTTATTACAGCTTTCAAAAATGGATGCAGAGGAGTATCCATTGCAGAAGGAACGAACAGATTTTATTAGCTATTACCACCATATTATTGATCGATTTGAAATGCATATTCCGAAGCATATTGCATTACAACGAGAAATTCCAAACGGAAGCTATCATGTATGGATTGATAAGGATAAGATGACACAGGTATTGGATAATATTATTTCAAATGCGATTAAATATTCTCCTGAAGGTGGTACGATTAAGCTAAAAGCTGAACAAAAACGTCATTATTTATTGATTAGCATCCATGACCAGGGACTAGGTATTGCTTATGATAAACTAGATAAAATATTCGAACGCTTTTACCGTGCAGATAAAGCGAGGACGAGGAAGCTTGGTGGTACAGGACTCGGCTTAGCAATTGCGAAAGAGCTTGTGGAGGCGCATCATGGACAAATTTGGGCAAAGAGCAAAGAAGGTAAAGGGACAACGATCTTCTTTACACTGCCGCTTATGAATCAGAAGCGGAGGGGTGCATCGTGAAGCTAGAAACATTTAAATCATTTGCATTAGTCCTGTTGATAGGCGTAAGCTTATTACTAACATTTGGACTTTGGAGCTACCAGAAAGAGTATAGTCCGTTAGATAAGAATCCTGCGGTAGGAGGAATAGATATTGGTGGGTCAGCTGTGAAAACAAACAGCTTGATTTCACCTCAATCTGTTATTTTTCACGCGACTAATCAGCATCTTGGCTATAAAGATCCCAAGGAAAACCAACGGTTTTTTGAAGAAATGCAATCATGGATTTTAACGGATTTTTCTATCTATAATGCGAAGCAGAAGTTATCCGATTATGATATAGAATTGATTTTCCCAGAGGAGCTGCCGATTGAATTGGCCAACAGACTCTTCTCGTTTACAGATTCAGAAAGTATGGAAAAGCTACCAACCTGGTCTTTTCAGCGTATGTATATGACATTGAATGCTGATGCATCTACGATAACATTACAAATTCCGGCGTTAAATGGTAGTAAAACAGCACAGGCAGTGATCACGGACTCAGTAATTTATGAGAATCTCAGGCAATTAATTGCTTCACGGGAAGGGTTAACCGAGTTCTTACAAGTTGGTGAAGGACAGCAAGCTTTTTATATTCCAAGTAAACCGACAAATCAGTATAAATATCTGTTTACCATTCAAAAAATATCACCAAATTTATTAGTAGAGACATTATTTAAAAATCCGGATACGGTCAGTAGATCGAATACAGAGCTTAGTTCAGCTAATTATTCAAATGGGATTAGTGAGTTAAGAGTGGAGCAAAACGGTAGAAGAATGGATTACTACAATCCGATTCCTAAGGTGCTATCGAATTTTGGGTTTATGAATTTATTGGAGAAAAGTGTAGATGAAATCAATGAACATAATGGCTGGACAGGCGATTACAAATTGATGAGCGCGGATCTAGCAACAAATAGTATCACCTATCAAATGCATTATAATGGCTATCCTGTTTACAACCAGTTTGGCCTATCATTAATGGAAATGCAGTTCCGTGAACAGGAAATTTTTAGCTATAAACGCTCATTACTGCGCATAAGAAATGAATTGGAAAAAGAGCAATGGGATATCCCCTCTGGTGAAGCGGTTATTTCTCATTTGGAAGATCGCCTTGGTGAGGGTATAAAAAACCTTCAAGGTATTCAATTAGGCTATCAATATAATTATAAGGAAAATGATCCAAACGATTACGTTGAATTGGAGCCGAGCTGGTTTATGAAGTTAAATGGATCTTGGCAGAGAATTAATTTTGAGGAACGACTAAATCCTCAAAAGAAGGAGGATTAGGCATGCAGTGGAATCAAATCAAAACATTATTTATTCTTTGCTTCTTAATCCTCGATGTTTATTTGCTATATCAATTTATCGATAAGCAAGATCGAGCGAATCCCGAGCAATTTAATTATCAGGAGCAGACGCTCGAAGATAAGCTCGCCGCAGAAAGCATTAAAATTAGTGATAAAGAGGTGGATATTACAGAGGATTCGGTTATTAAGGTATCACCCAAAAAGCTGACAGATACTGAAATGGAGAGAATAGCTGGATTAAGTAATCAGGACCCACAAATTATTAATAATTATACGGTTGTTTCAAGGTTCAAAGAGCCTGTTTCGATTCCCAAGCAAGCAAGTGTAACGAGTATTAGTCAGCTTGTCAAAAGCTATGTTGCTTTTTCCGATGAATTTAGCTATTGGGGTTGGAATAAAGACACGAATGTATTAATCTTTTTCCAAAATAAAAATAACCGACCTATCTACTACAATCAATATGGTTTATTACTTGTGTATTTAAATGATGCAAATGAAATGATGTATTACACACAGACGTTACTCGGTGAAGCAGAGCCACAAGGGGAAAAGTTGACCTTAATTAAGGTTAATACGATGTTTAATGAATTATATAAGGAAAACAAATTATATTCGAATGATGAAATTGTTAATATAGAGAATGGTTATTATACGAGAATCAAACGAGATACAGGAGCTCATGTGTTTGCACCAACCTATCTAGTCAGTATTAAGGACGCAGAGGATAACATTAGAAATTATTTCTTTAATGCAGTTGAAAGTTATATTTATCCTAGTGATGACACGAGCTTTATTACTTCAACAATAACCGACAGCCTACCGTTGTATAAACAAATAAACGATGAGGTCGAGTGGAAGACAGGCTTTATTGACTACTTAAATCAATTAGTAGATGATAATAAAAATCGGAGTGAACAGGAATGACCCTACGTTTTAGTGTACTAGCATCTGGAAGTACAGGTAACGCTTTTTTTATAGAAACAGAAAAGGAAAAATTGCTAGTAGATGCAGGATTAAGCGGAAAACAGATGGATCGATTGTTTCAAGAGATTAATATCGACCCAGCAGAATTATCAGCCATATTAGTAACACATGAGCATAGTGACCATATAAAAGGACTTGGCATTATAGCTCGTAAATATAATCTACCAATCTATGCGAATCAAAACACTTGGAAAGCGATGGAAGGATCGATAGGAAAAATTGCAACGGAACAGAAGTTTCTTTTTGGGATGGAAGAGGTGAAGACGTTTGGTGACTTAGATGTAGAGTCATTTGGCGTTTCACACGATGCTGCTGAACCGATGTTTTATACTTTTCATCATCATGGAAAGAAAGTTGCGCTTGTGACGGATTTGGGATATGTATCAGAACGAATAAAAAAGACGGTCGAAAATGCGGACGCCTACATTTTTGAAGCAAACCATGACGTAGGTATGCTGCGCATGGGAAGGTATCCCTGGAATGTAAAACGGCGTATTTTAGGCGATTCAGGACATATTTCTAATGAGGATTGTGGACTCGCCTTAGCTGATATTATAGGAAATAATACACAACGTATTTACTTAGCTCATTTGAGCCTTGACAATAATATGCGAGAGCTTGCTCGTATGTCGGTAGATAGTGTATTACGAGAAAGAGGAATATCCTTAAATTTATTGGATACAGATCATAAAAGTCCAACACCACTTTATGAGGTTGTTTAACATTTTGTTTATTTTTTTAATCATTATGGGAATAACTAAGTGTGAAATGTTTTAAACTGTTGATCGTAAGGGGGTAGGTAAATGGGTTATTATGATGAGCACTATCCACCAAATCCATATCGAAAGAGAAAGAAAAATTGGCTTGTACCTGTATTATTAGGCGTAATTATCGGAGTACTGCTAGTGACAATGGCATTACCCGCATTAGTTGATTCGGGAATTATCTCCATAACGGAAGAAAGTCAGCTGCATACAGAATCTGGTAATACAGATCCCAATGTACCAACGCAAACGCTGAATGTTGATGTATCTACACAGATAACCGATGTGGTGAATCAAGTCACCCCGGCAGTTGTTGGTGTAATTAATATTCAACGGCAAAATGATTTTTGGCAGCAACAGGAAAGTGATAATCAAGCTGGAGAAGGCTCTGGTGTCATTTATAAAAATGAGGATGGCACAGCTTTTGTGGTGACAAATCATCATGTCGTTGAGGGTGCGGATACCATAGAAGTTGTATTATTTGATGAAACACATATTGAGGCAGAGTTAATCGGCAGTGATTTGTTTTCAGACTTAGCCGTGTTACGAATGGATGGAGAACAGGTAGATAAGGTTATTGAATTAGGCTCATCTGGTAGTGTGAAGGTAGGAGAGCCAGCCATTGCCATTGGAAATCCACTAGGACTCATGTTTTCTAGTTCTGTAACTCAAGGTGTAATTAGTGGGACGGAGCGAACAATACCACAGGATTTCAACCAAGATGGACGCGCAGATTGGCAAGCTGAAGTTATTCAGACAGACGCTGCGATTAATCCTGGTAATAGTGGTGGTGCATTAATTAACATTAAGGGTCAGTTAATTGGTATTAATTCCATGAAGATTAATGAAACAGCCGTGGAAGGATTAGGATTTGCCATTCCGATTGATTCGGCAATGCCAATTATTACTGAGCTAGAAAGTAAAGGTGAAGTAACGAGACCTTATTTAGGTGTTGAAATCTACTCATTAGATGAGGTGCCGCAATCTGAATGGAATAATACGCTTAATCTGCCGAATGAGATCGAAGGCGGTGTGTATGTGTGGAGTGTAGAACCATTATCACCAGCTGATCAGGCAGGATTGAAACGATTAGATGTAATAACTGAATTAGATGGTAAACAGGTTATGAACATGATTGATTTACGTAAAATTTTATATCAAGAAAAAGAGGTTGGCGATGACGTTTCCGTTGTTTATTACCGTGATGGGAAGCGCAAAGAAACAACGATTAAATTGGGTACCCAAAAATAAGTGGTCAAAGCCAAAGGGCTGTGGATAATGAAAGAATCCGTTAAATGCTCTCCTTGAAGATGGCACAAGAACTGGAAAAAAAGCTTGCATAGCAGGTTCTATGTGAAATTATACAGAGGATAGTGTTTGTACAGCGCTGTGGAAACATACTTCCGTAAATAGAACAAAGCATGTAGAATTAAACAAAGCCGCACGGATTTCGAAGGCTATTAACATTTTGATGAACAGTTTGGCTTCACCTAGCCCTATAGGCTGTCGAGAACTTCTCGACAGCTTTTTTGGTAAGTTAAGAAAGTATAAAATCAGTGCAATGACTGCGTTAAGCGATTTTTGAAATGTTTGATGTATATTGGCAATGCTCCGACGAATTACTTCGCTTTCCGCGGGCACGGCTTCAACTAACTTGGCAAAGAAGAACACGTTGCAAAGTGGATTTTCGGCTCGTGCTAATCCCGCAGGAGTCTACGTAATTAGTCTCCGCTA